>JAGWQP010000482.1 GCA_028876805.1 Acidobacteriota bacterium
GCTGAGCCGTTGCAACCGGAGGAAGTCGAGCGGGTAGTTGCCGCTGCCCGCCGCCACTTCGATTCTCCAGTCGTGTGCGTTCCGCAGGCGCGAATGGCTGCTGCCTCGTAGGGCCACAATCGAACCGTTTAGCAGACCAGGTCTTCGCGCCCGATCTTGAAGCTCTCCAAATTGCCGAGGACGGTAAGGGCGATCTGTTTGGGGTCGAAAAAAGTCTGCGCGATCCGCTGCACGTCCGCGGCGGTTACCGACTCGATGCTTTCCACCAACTCATCTAAAGTAAAGAACTTTCCGAAATACATCTCCTGACGCGCCAGGTTTGACATGCGGCTGGCAGTCGATTCCAGGCTCAGCATCAGCGAGCCCTTGAGGTGGTCCTTGGCCCGGCGCAATTCTTCTTCGCCGACCGCGTGTTGCTTCAGATCGCGGAATTCATTGAGGATCGACTCCACCACTTTGCCTGCTGACTCGAGCGAGGTGCCCGCATAAATGGAGAGACAGCCGGTGTCCCGGTAGGGGTTCAGCTCGGAGAATACCGCGTAAGCCAGCCCCTGCCGTTCGCGAATATTCTGAAACAGTCGTGAACTCATGCCGCCACCGAGCAGCGTGTTCAAGACGTAGCAGGCGAACCGCTCCTGGTGGGGCAGCGGATACGACGGCACACCCAGGCACAGGTGGACCTGCTCGAGCGCCTTCTTGTTACGCAGCGCAATACGAGCATGCGTGTTGGGAACCGGGTCCGGTTTCGCCGGACCGCCCAACGGCAACGATTCGAAGTGTTCCCGTACCAGCGCCACCAGCCGGTCGTGCGTGAGATTGCCGGCGGCCGTCACGATCAGGTTCGCCGGCGCATACACTTCCGAGTAATAACAGCGGATCCCGTCGCTATCGAAGCGTTTCACGGTCTCGCGTGTTCCCAGGATGGGCTTGCCCAGCGGATGATCTTTCCAAAAATTCGAGGAGAAGATCTCGTGGACCAGGTAGTCCGGGCTGTCGGCCTCCATCTTGATTTCTTCAAGGATGACGCCCTTTTCCTTTTCGATGTCTGCGGGCTGAAACAGCGGGTTCAAGACCAAGTCGGCGAGCACGTCCCAAGCCAGCGATAGATGCTCATCCAAAACTTTTGTGTTGAAACAAACCAATTCCTTGGCCGTGAAGGCATCTAGGTTGCCGCCGATCGAATCGACCGAACGCGCGATGTCCTCGGCCGAGCGATGGGTCGTGCCCTTAAACAGCATATGCTCGATGAAGTGCGAAATACCGTTCTGCTCGGGCATCTCCCGCCGCGAGCCGGTCCCGATCCAGATGCCGACCGATACCGAGCGCACATGCGGCATGGCTTCGGTGATCACACGGACGCCATTGCGGAGCGTGGTCGTCTCGATTTCCCGCGCGGGGCCGGTGGAGGAAGTGGTGGTGGCCAACGAAGTGCGTTCTCTTGTACCTTTGTAACACTGTCGGCTCGTAAACCGCTATCGTACACTGGTTACAGGCATGCAACCCCTGGTAGGCATGGAACTTAGAGAGCTTCGGCAGGCCCTGGGCACCGACCAGCCCCCGTACCGTGCTCGGCAACTGTATGAGGCCCTTTACCGCCACCAGGCCTCGGAGCTGGTCCACATCTCAACCCTGCCCGTTCGTACCCGGCAGCAGTTGGCTGGTCATCACTCGTTGGGCCTCCCCGAGGTCGCGCATCTTTACGAATCGGCGGATGGCACTCGCCGCTACCTCCTCCGCTTGGACGACGGCCGCACCGTCGAGACGGTACTGATGCCCGAAGGCGAGCGCAATACCATCTGCCTCTCAAGCCAAGTGGGTTGCCCGGTCGACTGCCAGTTCTGCATGACGGCGCTGCTCGGACTGGAGCGCAACCTGACCGCGGGTGAAATTGTTGGCCAAGCGCTGCTGGTGGCCCGCGAAAACCGCCTCCGCCAGGATGGTGGCCGGTTGAACCTCGTCATGATGGGGCAGGGCGAGCCGCTGCTCAATCTTTCGAACGTGTTGAAGGCGACCCGCATCCTGGTCGATCCGCGCGGATTCGCGCTCTCACCGCGCCGCATCACGATCTCCACGGCTGGCATCATCCCCAAGATCGACGAACTCGGCCGCGAGTCGGTGCGGCCGAAACTGGCCGTTTCCCTCAACGCTTCTACCGAAGAGATGCGCTGCGAGTTGATGCCCATCACGCGCAAGTATCACTTGAAGGATTTGCTCGAAGCGTGCCGGCGCTATCCGCTCCGTCCATGGGAAAAGCTCACCTTCGAGTACGTGTTGTTGAAGGGCGTCAACGATACCGATCAAGACGCGCGGCGCGTGGTGAAGCTTCTGGCGAATCTCAACTGCAAAGTCAACTTAATCGCACTAAATCCAGGAGCTGAAATCGTCTATCACACTCCGGACGGGGCAAGGGTGAAGGGTTTCCAGCAGATCCTAAGCCGTTCACTGCCGTGCTTCATCCGCAAGCCGCGAGGCCTGGACATCTACGCCGCGTGTGGGCAGCTCCAGCGTAGCACCGGCGAGACCGCGTACGAACACGGCCGCTAAGTTTCTACTGTACAGGTACTAGGAACCGGACGTTTAGACTCCACATCTGGACAAGTAGAGGAACCAAAAGATGCGGTCAAGGATACAAGCACTCAGTGGCTGGTTCCTGGCTGCGCTGATATGCGCCCCGGCGTGGAGCGCAATACCCCCGCAACCGGGAACGATCAACTACATCGATGGGCGGGCCACGATGGGCGGCCAGGCGCTTGGCGAAAAGTCCGTTGGGGCTACCAGGTTGGCGCAAGGCCAGTCGTTCTCGACTCAGGATGGCCGGGCCGAGATTCTGCTGGCACCCGATATCTCTTTGCGGATCGATCACGAGACCACAGTCGAGATGGCGAATCCCGGTCTAGCGGACACTCTAGTAGCCGTCCCGAAGGGCCGCGCCATGGTGGAGGTGGCGGAAATCCGGCCAGAGAACAATGTGCGGATCAATGCCCAAAGCGCGAGCACGCGGTTGCTCAAACCGGGCCTGTACGATTTTGATGCGGACCGCGGCCAGATTCGCGTGTTCGATGGCAAGGCGGTGGTCAGGGTGGGTGAGCGTCGAGTCGAGTTGAAGAGCGGCCACGAACTCAGTCTGGGAGCTCCCGGGCTTCTGAAACCGCAGAGATTCAATAAGAGAGCCGGCGAAGATGACTCTTACCGCGGGTCGAGCCTGCGGTCCTCGTACCTGGCGGAGGCCAACGTGGACGCGGCGCGAAGGTACGTCACCGGCTGGGGATCGGGTCGCGGTTGGTACGGTGCAGGTTGGTATTGGGACCCCTGGTTTGACGTTCATTCCAGGAGACGGAATTCTTTACGGTCCATTCGGATGGGGCTTCTACTCACCCTGGCTGGTGTATGAAACTCCTTACTTCGCCTACGGATATCCGTTTGGCTACGGCCCCTATCATCGTCACTTCGGAGGTACCGCCCGCTCTACACACCGAGGGATCACCCACCCGGATCCGCGGCTCGCTCGTTCAGCGGAGGAGGCCGTGTCGGAAGCCTCAGCCGCGGCGCTTTCGGAGGCCCTGGAGGCCTCTTCGGCAGTCGCAGTGGTGGGTTTGGCGGCAGTGGCGGTTTTGGTCGAGGTGCAAGCGTCGCTCAAAGGGGTTTCGACGGCGGCCGCCATCGCTAAGATCCATCCCTCATTCGTAACGAAGCGCTACCGCGGGATCCACCTGGGCGGCCCGGCGGGCAGGCAGGTAGCAGGCCAGAAGACCGACCGACGCCAGCATCCCGCATACCACGACCATGGTAAACGGATCCCCGGGACCCACGCCGAAAAGCAGCGTGGCCACCAGACGAGTGAGCGCTAGCGCTCCGGCAAATCCGACGGCGAGCCCCGCACCGGTCATCCAGATCCCGCGGCCGAGGACAAGCCCCAACACGTCGATACGACTGGCGCCTAAGGCCGCGCGAATGCCGATTTCGCCGGTGCGTTGCGCCACCGAGTAGGAGATCACGCCGTAAATTCCCAC
>JAGWQP010000483.1 GCA_028876805.1 Acidobacteriota bacterium
GGCCACCAGAACATTGGCGCCCGCCTCGACTGCACGCCGGGCTGTTGCCGCATCAATGCCCCCGTCCACCCCTAGATCGCACGCGGGCTTGACCCGCTCGATCATCTCGCGAACGCGCCGGATCTTTGGCAGGGTCGTCTCGAGGAAATGCTGATGGCCGAAACCCGGATCGACCGTCATGACCAATACCTGGTCAACGTCGTGCAAGATCTCCTCCAACACTGCAGCTGGGGTAGCTGGGTTGATCACGACGCCGGCCCGCTTGCCCAGAGTTTTGATGCGCTGTACGGTGCGATGTAGGTTAGGGTTGCCTTCCCAGTGAACGAGAAAGGCATCGGCGCCTGCCTCGGCAAACTCGTCGAGGAAAAGTTCCGGGGCCGAGATCATCAGGTGCGTCTCGAGGGGCAAACGCGTTATGCGCCGGAGCGCCTGGACGACCGGCGCGCCCATCGTGAGGTTGGGTACGAAATGGCCGTCCATGACGTCGACATGAATCCGATCGGCTCCAGCTTGCTTCGCCTCGGCCACCTGCTCGCCCAAACGGGCAAAATCCGCTGCGAGTACCGACGCCGCGATCTTGACGGCGTCGCTGTCAATTTCCGGCCGTTCGCTGTTCCTGTGACGCGGCATGGGCCCTCTCCTCGAAGATGTCCACGAACTCCCGGTAGCGGCGGACGATGTCGTTCACCGCCTCCGCGCGCGCAATCTTCTTCGCGCGCCATGCGACCAAAGGATCCCAGAAACTGGTCCGGCCTACAGCGAAGCCGATAAAGCCTGGGACCGTGGACGCCGTCGACAGCCATTCGCGAACTTTTTGGTCGTCCTCGCCGCGACCCAGGATGATGCAGCCAATGTGGTCCTGGCCGCCGCGGCGTGCGGCAGCTACGATCTTCGTGCAATCCTCACGGCGGTCCAGTCCCTCGATCTTCCAAACGTCCGGCTCGACCTGCGCCTCCTGGAGTTGCTCGATGGCCTGAACCATCAGCTTGGGGCGAAGTTGAAGGTCATAGGCGCGCTTGTCGCCGTTGAACCGCGCGAGTTGTGCCTTCTCGGGCGGCACTAGCAGTTCGAACATGAACAGGCTCCGGTTCTTGCGATGCAGGTAATCGGACAGTTGTTTCAAACGGCCTGCCTGGCGCTTGTTCAGATCCCGATCCCCTTCGGGGTTGTAGCGCACCAGGACCTTGCAGAAGGTCGGATGAAAGGCCTCGATGTGTTTGCCGAAATCCTCGCCGTATTCAAAGTCGAACTCCTCCTGCCCACTCTTTTCGGCGGGGCATGCTGTCGCAAACCCTTGCGCCGCGGCGTCGCGGAGGATGGCGGCGCCGAACTGCTCGTCAACCAGAATACCGGCTTTCTCTTTGGGCACTCCAGCCGCCAGGGCAGCCTTAAAGGCGTCATAGATCACCTGCTTGGCGGCAGCGATCTCCGCCGTCTGTTCCGGCCTCAGCGTGCCGCTCCAGCCAAACATCTTGGTCTGGAACGTTCCGCGGTGATCGAACGGCAGGAGGTAGAGAGGTCGATTAAAACCAAGAGTGGTCATGAGTTCTCCTTGAGTTTCCGGTAGCGGCGGATCAGAGCGTTGGTAGAACTGTCGTGCCCGAGCTTAGGTACTTCCCTGCTCGTCAGTTCCGGAATGATGCGCTGCGCCAGCACCTTACCTAACTCGACGCCCCATTGATCGAAGGAATTGATGCCCCAGATGACGCCTTGGGTGAAAACGTTCTGTTCGTAGAGCGAGACCAACTTGCCCAGCGTTTCCGGCGTGAGGCGCTCCACGAGGATGGTGTTCGACGGCCGGTTGCCTTCGAAGACCCGGTGCGGGACCAGCCAGTCCGGTGTTCCCTCAGCTTTCACTTGCTCGGGGGTTTTACCGAAGGCCAGCGCCTCGGTCTGCGCGAA
>JAGWQP010000042.1 GCA_028876805.1 Acidobacteriota bacterium
GATCTGTCCGGAATCCACTTCGGGAAAGAAATCCTCGCCTACCAGCGAGACCAGACCGAGCGAAGCCACTGAGAATGCCATGAACCCGCCGAGAACGAGTCCGCGGCGTCCAAGCGACCAATCGAGCATGGCCACATAGGCGGAGCGGAAGCGCTCGAATCCGGAGTTGAACCAATCGTGAGCGCGCCAGAAGATGCCCTTGCCCGGGTGACGTCCGCCGCCATCGTCTGGCTGGTATAGGTCCGCCTCGGGCCGCAAAAGATAGGCCGCCATGGTCGGAACCAGCGTGCGCGACAACAGGTAGGAGGCCAGCATGGCGAAGACCACCGCCATCGCGAGCGGCCCAAACAGGTACCGCGCGGTACCCGCGAGCAGCAGCACGGGGACGAATACGATGCAAATGGCGAGAGTGGAGACAAAGGTGGGAATGGCGATCTGCGCCGCGCCATCGATCACCGCTCGGACCAGCGGCTTGCGCAAGCCGATGTTGCGGTGCGTGTTTTCGATGGCCACCGTAGCGTCATCCACCAGAATTCCGACCGCCAGGGCGAGGCCGCCGAGCGTCATGACGTTGATGGTTTGTCCGAGGACGCTCAGAATCCACAGCGAGGCGAGAATGGAGAGCGGAATTGAGATGCACACGATCAGGGTGCTCCGCCAGCTTCCCAGGAACAGCAGGATCATCATCGCGGTGAGACCCGCGGCGATCGCCGCCTCCCGCTCCACGCCCCGAATGGAGGCCAGCACGAAAATCGACTGATCCGCGAGCGCCGACACCTTCAGCTCCGGTGGGATCGTGGCGAGAATCCGCGGGAGGGCCTTTTTCACGTCATTCACGATGGCCAGCGTCGATGCCTTCCCCGTGCGGGTCACGGTCATCAGAACCCCGCGCGTTCCATTGGTGCGCACGATATTGGTCTGCACCGTGAAGCCATCGCGCACTTGCGCCACATCCTTCATGAACACGGTGGCGCCGTTCACCGTTTTGATCGGCAGGTTGTTGAAGTCGTCCAGCACTAGCGGGCTGCTGTTCAACCGGATCTGATACTCCTTCTCGGCCAGCTTGGCCGTGCCAGCCGGAAGAATCAGATTCTCGAGGTTCAGTGCGTTTGAAACATCGATCGGTGAAAGCTGCTTGGCGTACAGCTCATCTAGGTTTAAATCGACCATCACCGAACGGTTCTTTCCACCGAACGGATAAGAGACGTTGGCGCCTTGCACGGTGCCGAGCGGAGTGCGGATGAAGTTGTTGCCCAAATCGAAAATGTCCTGCTCGCGCAAGGTTTCGCTGGAAAGGCCAAGTTGCAGGATGGGGACGCTGGCGGCGTCATACTTGAAGATGTTGGCCGGGAACATGCCGGGGGGCATGTTCCGAATGGCGCTCTGGGCCTGCGATGTCACTTGCGCTACCGCCATGTCAACCTGGACATTCGGATGAAAGAAAATCCGCACCACCGCAATGCTGTTGTACGATTGCGACTCAATGTGCTCGATGTCGTTGACACTGGAGGTAAGCCCGCGCTCGAAATTGGTGACCACGCGCTTCTCCATCTCCTCCGGCGACAGGCCGTTATACTGCCACAACACGCTCACGATGGGAATGTCGATGTACGGAAAGATGTCGACCGGCATGGTGACGATGGCCGCGACACCGAGAATGGCGATCAAAACCGCCATCACAACGAACGTATAAGGACGGCGAAGAGCGAGCCTAACGATCCACATGGCGTTCCCCCCGGGGCAAGTCAAGTCTTGGATTCGAGTATACCGAACCGCCCCCGCCTTTCGGCGGGATCGACGCGGAATTTGGGAAGGCCGGAAAAGGTGGGCTTTACTCCCGGTCGAACCAGAAGTGGACGATGATCTGACTGGGCACGGTCTTGTCGTTGAGGCGGGCGGGCACGAACTTCCAGGCGCTGGCCGCATCGGCCGCCATCGTCAGAAGTTCGTCGTCTTTGGGCGAAACCAGTTCGACCCGGGTCACTGCGCCCGACTCATCCACATTGGCTTTCAGTTGGATGTGCTTCTTCTGGAGGACGACCGGATTGCCGCCAGGAGGCAGCACGAAGGTAATGTCGCGGACCGGGTGCGGCGGTGAAAACGAGTCGTCGTCTTCGGACTGCAATCTCCGGAGTCCTGGAACTTTTCCAATCATCCGACGCAGCCCGTGAGGCCGGACGGGCTCGTAAGTGGCTCGAGCGACGCAGCACAACCCTTTGTCCAACACCACTGTCGACTCGGATCGGGCCGGAGGGGGCAGAACTGGTGGCGAAGGTATCTCCGTAGCGGCTGGCTTCCTTCGGTCCACGGTGGCGACTGAACTGGCCTGGGCAACCGGCTCGCCAAGCTTTTCGACGGTTCCGTAGCGAGAGGCGGTTCCGGGGCTCGCTACCGGCGCAGTGGGTGTTACTTTTGTTAATTCTCTCTCGATCGACGTGCCCGGATCGGCAAACGGAGAGGGTCGCTTCGACACTGCGGTCGCCGGCCGATCCGAGGGCGGGCCAAGGGGAGGGACCGAAAGCGGGGCCGGAGTCACCACCGGCGTCACGGAGACGGCGGGCCCAGACGCCGCCCGCCCGTTGGTTTTAGCCGGTCCGCGATTTCGCTGCCGGCTGCAACCCGAGAGCACGACCAGCGCGGCGACAAAAAACACCTTTATCCTCAAGTCAGATTCACCTGCAGGATCACTGTCGCAAACCAAGGGCCAAAGCGCTCGCCCGGCGATCCGCACCCACCCATATTGCAATCACTGCGTCAATCGGGTATTCGGCCGAGGCGCGGCGGTAAGAATTACGCATACCCCTACCGGACCCTGGGACCCGGTGGGCGAAATTGTGAAAATTTATACCTATCTTTCCTTAGTCCTTCGGCGCGAGACTGAATTCGGGAATCAATCAGGCCCCCGGCGGGAACCGGTTCGTGTAGAATACGCCCGAGACCACCCCGATCGGAGTCCACCTTGGCATCAGCCTTGCACTTCCGCCCATCTTCGTTTGTCGGCCCCCGGGAGGTATCGCCAATGTGGGGAGGGGAACTGTGCAGCTGAGCAGCCGCCTGATGTGGTCTCTACTCGGTGGCGTGGCTGGGGTGTCGGTCGGGTTCGCCATGTACCAGGCCTGGGGAGAGGTGCATACTCTTCGGGACGATATCCAACGCCAGACTCTCATCTTGGCCGAGAGCCAGCAAAGAGCCGCGGAGCAGATTTTGAAGACCGGATCGGCTCGGGACTACCAGGCCTTTGTGGATCAACTTCGCAACCACGACCGCCTCGCCGGCGAAGTGCTCTATGACGGCAACGGGCAGCCCCTCGCCATGACAGTGGGGATGGCCTCCCAGCTGGTCGCGGCTCTGGCGGTGACTCCTGCCGCCGTCCGGCAGGCGCTCGACGGGGGACGAGTCCGCGGGGAATTTTTCCGGGTTTCCGGAATGCCGATGTTTGTCCTGGCGCTCCCCCTCAGCGCCCAGTCCCATTTGGTTGGAGTGATCGCCGTCTTCCATAATGCGGCGTACACCGGCGCACCGGTATGGCAGCACGTACTCACCAGCGCCGCGCAAACCGTGCTGATTGTTGCCCTCACGCTGCTGATTATTCGCTGGAGCCTGGGCGGACCCCTGCTCCGGATCACCCAGTGGCTCCGGGACGTTCGCACGGGCCAGGCATCTGGCGGAGGCGAGCTCCCGAAAGAAGAGATGTTTCAACCCCTGACCAGCGAAATGACACGACTGGCGACCAGCCTGCATGCGGCGCGCGCCGCAGCCGAGGAAGAAGCGCGCCTGCGCGCCGCCGCGCATTCCATGTGGAGTGCCGAGAAGCTCCGAGTTTCGGTTCGAAAAAAATTGAACGGCAGCCGCCTTTTCGCGATCTCAAACCGCGAGCCCTATGAGCATGGCTTTCAGGGAACCGTTGTGACCTGCACGGTTCCTCCGAGCGGCCTCGTAACCGCGCTTGAACCGGTCCTGCGAGCCTCGAACGGAATCTGGATCGCACAGGGTACCGGAGCCGCGGACCGCAGAACCGCCGACCGGCGCGGCCGGCTGAGGGTGCCGCCGGATCATCCGCAGTATACGCTGCGTCGCGTCTGGCTCAGTGAGGAAGAGCAGGAGGGCTTTTACTTCGGCTTCGCCAATGAGGGTCTCTGGCCTCTCTGCCACATCGCGCACACGCGTCCCTACTTTCGGGCGAAGGACTGGGAACACTATCAGGCGGTGAACCGCAAGTTCGCTGCGGCACTGCTGGATGAGATGAGTGGAGACAAGGACCCGCTGGTGCTGGCCCAGGATTATCACTTCGCCCTTCTGCCGAAGATGATCAAAGAGCAGCGTCCGGATGCGCGGGTGGCCATCTTTTGGCATATTCCCTGGCCGAATCCGGAGGCCTTCGGCATCTGTCCGTGGCAGCGCGAGTTGCTGGAAGGTATGTTGGGCGCCGACTTGATCGGCTTCCATATCCAAGCCCACTGCAATAACTTTCTCGAGACTGTGGACCGCGCTCTGGAGTCGCGAATCGATTGGGGACACTTCGCGGTGAATCGCCAGGAGCGCCTGACCGTGGTGCGGCCTTTTCCGATTAGCGTGGCGTTCGGTCCAGACAGCGCAGCCTCCGCCAAGCCCTCGCGCGGCGAACGCGCGGCTTTACTGGAGCGGTTGGGAATCGAGACCACGTTCCTGGGCTTCGGCGTGGATCGGGTCGACTACACCAAGGGAATTCCGGAACGATTCCGTGGCATCGAGCGGCTTTTGGAGCGTTGGCCCGCGTTCCAGGGAGCTCTTACGTTCGTCCAGATCGGAGCTCCCAGCCGGACTCATATCCGGCGGTACCAGGATCTGATGACTGAGGTCCAGCAAGAAGCCGAACGCATCAACCTTCGTTTCCAGTCCGGATCCTGGAGGCCGATCGTTTTTCTCAACCGGCACCACAGCCATGAAGAGATCCAGCCCTATTACCGGGCCGCCGACTTCTGCCTGGTCACTTCCTTGCATGACGGGATGAACCTGGTCGCCAAGGAATACGTGGCGGCGCGCGATGACGGTCAGGGCGCTCTGATCCTCAGCCGTTTTACGGGAGCCAGCCATGAACTCCCCGACGCTCTAATCGTCAATCCGTATGACACCGACGAGCTGGCGCGCGCTATTCAGACTGCGCTCACCATGCCGTCTGAAGAGCGAGAATCTCGCATGCGACGGATGCGCGCGTTCGTCAAAGAGCACAATGTCTATCTTTGGGCCAGTAACCTCATCTCGCAGCTCGCCGACATCCGCCTCAAGACCGCTCAATCGAGCGTTACCGAGCCCGAGCACGTAAATCGGCGCCGGGCCTGAAGCCGACCGACTATTTGTGTGCCGTGCTTTCCGGTCCGCTCGTCGTCTGTGGCTCGCGCCGCGACGTGGCGGGGGCCGAGCCCGGCCGGGCTTCGGTCCGGTTCCGCAACGCCGATAGCTCCTCGTCCCGTTTGCGTTGCTCAGAAATCACCCGGGCGTCCTCGGCCGTCTGTGCGGCTTCGTGCGCGTTCTGCACCACCAGTCTGGTGTTTGCCTTTCGAGCTTGAAGACGCTGCGCCTCAGCGAGTGATCGCTCGGCCTTGGCAAGCGCACTCGGGGCGTATTTGTCGGCCTCCGCGACTCGGGCGATTCCAATGGCGTTCTGCGCCTGATAGACCGCCAGAATCGCCTCATACCGGTCCATCGAAACCTTACGACGGTTCGCTGGTTCCGGTCCCGCGGCTTCGGGCACCTGCCAGGTGTAGTGGCTGCGCGGCAACAGCTCATACTTCGCCTGAATCGGTTCGATCTTGCCTACCGTGTCCGGCCTGACTCGATTCTCCAGGGTCACGACATCGCTGGGCTGCTGGACGGTCGAATAGGGTTCCGCGGTGACAATCATCCCGAACGCCGCCAGTTCCGTGGTGACGCTCATCTTGGCGCGATTGGATGAGTCCGCGACAATCTCGCCGAGGTTGCGGGGCGCCCCTTCGGGGCTGAGCGCCCAAAGCACGTACGTCAGATATTCCCGGCCAAAACGTGCCGGCGCCAAAAGGTTCTCAAACTTCGCATCGATCTGGGTGCGGCCGCGATGGGACTCAACCGTCGCCTCGCCTTTGGCATCCGACAGCAAGACGGTCCCGCGGAAATCGATTTTGGTCGGCCCGGAGCGATACCGGTAGTTCACCGCGTCCACTCCGTGGTCGATGACGGTCACGTTGTAGATCGGCGCGATACGATCTTTTGACGCACTCTCGTCGTTTGCGGTTTTTCCCTGGCTCCAGCCTCGAGCGCCGCACAGCGCGACACCGATCATACTCACAACCGCGATTCGGTTCATCCCGACCTCCAGCAGAGTGTATCCAAGATGCATGTCGGATGCCGTTTGGCGCAACTTTCCGACCCGAAGAAATGTAATTCAAAATACAGACCAGGCTCCCCCCTGGCCATCCGCGACCTAGCGGCTTCACCTCCAACCCCTTGGACGACCCTTCCGCCGAGCTGTCTTGGTCGATCGCACGTAGGTACTAGAACTTGTAGAATTTTCGAATCAGGAATCACAACCAGAGATTCAGTACGCAAAGTTTGCATGGAGCCGGGCAAAGCTACCCTAGCGCCTCGGTTTAAGAACTTGGCTTCGGGGGATCGCAGTCTATTCTCGACGGTCGAGCTCGAGCAGGGCTTGTGTAATCTGGTTGACGGCATGCTCTTCCTCGCGGCGGCTGGCCTCGGAGTGGGGAAGCGAAGCCAGCTCGAGGTGGATCAGTTCATGCACGATCGTGAACTCGATATCCTTGAGAGCGTCGCTACAGGAGAACTGATAGTCGGATGGAGACAAAACACGAATCAAAGCGGTCTTTTTGTCCGCATCCCAGTGAATGTTGCCGAGTGTCTTCGGTTTCAATTCGGTCAGGCGGGTCGTGGTAACTGAAATCTTCCAGTTTTCGAGTTTCAGACGCTGTTGCCAGATTCGCAGCTTTTCGTTAATGAGGATTCTGGCTTGCTCGCTGCAATCCCATGTCTCCGGAACCGCTGGATCTCCGGCCTTGCCGTTGGGCAAAAACAGAACGGAGACAACGATAGGGAGGAGGCATCCCGAAAGCTTAAGGAGGCACCGCCCGCGCATGTACTTCACAGTACCATGAGTTTACCCAAATCCCGTAACGTTTAGTACTTATAATTCGCGAAAAATGTACCGGTAGTTGGAGTGAATCGTTTTTCTTAAGAAACGGCCGTGTCCGGCCTTCTGCTGGCCCTCTCACTCTAACTCCTTGCCGGTGCAGCCACTTTTCGGTCCAACCAGCCTCGGATGACGCCAAAAACCTCATGATTGTTCTTTTCGAGGAGCATCAGGTTGCCGTTGCCGGAAATGCCGTAATCCCGTAGCCTCAACAATTCGACCGGGCAGCCGACCTGCCTGAGGAATTCCACATTCGCGACCGGCGATCCTCCAGCGCCGAATTCACTGGTTAGCCAGCCGATCGGAATCCCTTGGAGGTTCTTCCACTTTCGCGCGGGCTCGGCTTGCAGCTTGTAGGAGGCAACGATAGGGCGGGGTGAGTCGGGGGGTTCGGTGTGGTCCACCAATTGGAACTCGGCCGAATCGGTAAGGGGCGGATCATAGGTCATGGGTGCTGCAGTCAGGCCCCAGCGGAGTTGCCCCGCAAAGGGGTTGCCGTTGATCTCCACGCACAGAATGCCCTTCACGAGGTGGGGGCGGCGATCGGCCACACCCCAGGCGAAAAAGCCGCCGAAGGCGTGGACTAGTAGGATGCTCGGGCCGATGCGGTCCAGCAGTTCCGCACCGCCCGGCCAAACCAATGCGCTGTGGAAGGCCTCATCGGTAACATTGCCGGATTCCGAGGCCATGAACTGGTCCACCAACGGATCGGTCATACCTCCCGGCCCCGGCCACTGCGCCGTATTAAACACGCCTGTGCTCGTGACCAGGCCTTCCATCGGCGGCACGTTGGGGAGGTGGCTTGGCCCTAATGCGTCCGGATGATAGGGCGAGCGTCCGTAACTCGGACGGTCGACCCAGTACACACGGTAGCCGGCCTGAACGAAGTAATGCACCCAGCCAGGGCGTCCGCCGATGCCCATCATGTGGGTTCCTTGCCCGCCTCCGCCGTGGACCATCACCACCGGATACGGGTAGCGTGGCTTGGCCGGGATCATGTACTGGACGAACATCTGGCCGAGCGCGATCGTTCCGTACGGCATCGGCTTGCGCTCGACGCCGACCCAGAAACAGCCCTGATCGGCGAGTTCGAGCGCCGTCGATTCCCGGTTGGGATGGGGATCGGGAGTTGTGCGGGCCCCAGGAGCGCCCTCTGGGACGGCTGTTTCCATCCAGGCGACGATGGGCGCGAGCGCTTCGCGGTTGTTGTTCTCCATCATCACGAGAGTGCTGTTGCCGTGAACTCCGTGGTCGGCCAGGCGAATCTCCTCGACCGTCGAACCAGCTTGGCGAAACGCCGTCGCGACCGGGGCGAGGTTTCGGCCGGACGCTTCTCCGCTCACCAAGGCGATCGGGATATTGATGAGTTTCGCTAGGCCCTGCGCGCCCAGCCCACGCAGGGCTTCGGCCGGCGGCTCGACGGCGACGATGCCTTTCACCAAGCCGGGACGCTCCCCGGCGGCGAAGCAGGCGAACAGGGCGCCATCGGCGTGAGTCACAAGCCAAGCCGGGCCGATTTCATCGAGCAAGAGCGCGCCCCTCATCCGCCACAGGTTTTGCGTAATGGCGTTGGCGACCATCGGCTGCCCCAAAGCCGCCGTGACTTGGGCGATGGTGGGGTCATTCACATGGACCTTGGCCGGCCACTGGGTTCCGGCGATTTCCGCCGCACAGCGCTCGAAGGTCGGAGCCTCGCGGTCGAAAGCGCCGTGAACCCACGGGTGATAAGGATTGCGTCCCTGGCCGGGGCGGTCCACCAGGTAGACCTTGTAACCCTGTTCC
>JAGWQP010000043.1 GCA_028876805.1 Acidobacteriota bacterium
CATCGAGTGGGCGAAATCGCGCGGGCTTCGCGGATATCGCCCGCTGACGGCAATTCCGCCGTCTGCACCGCCAACTAGAGTACGATAAGATACAAATTCCCCTCGGGAGGATGCAAGATGAACTCGTGGCGCGGGTTGCTGATAACGCTGCTCCTGAGTTGCTCTTGCGTGGCAGTGGCCGCCGAGGATGGGGAAAAAGATAAGGTCGAATCGAGAGCAGTCGTGACCGGCGCGCCCGTGCCTCCTGTGGCACCGCCTCCACGCGATTCCGTCACTGAAGGAACGGTAATGGTCGCCGGGCGGACGGTCGAGTATCGCGCCATCGCGGGAACCCTGACGGTCGGGTCCGCTGACCCTCAGGATGCAGCGCTCGGTCCGGACGGTCAAATGCTGGCCGATAGCGGCGAAAAGATGCTGGACCCGGCCAAGCCCGAGGAAGCCCCGGCCACGGCGCGCATTTTCTATGTGGCTTACTTCAAAAAGGACGCCCCGCCAGAAACGCGTCCCTTGATGTTTCTGTATAACGGCGGGCCGGGCTCATCCACCATGTGGCTGCACATGGGATCGTTCGGCCCGCGGCGAGTAGTCACTACCGATACGCAGCACGACCCCGGAGCGCCGTACAAACTCGTCAGCAACCCGTATAGCTTACTCGATGTGAGCGATCTGGTGTTTATCGACGCCCCTGGCACGGGATTCAGCCGCATCATGGGGAAGGACAAAGAGAAAGCCTTCTGGAGCACCGACCAGGACGCCCACGCCTTCGAGCGATTTATCCGGCGCTTTCTCACCAAGTTCGATCGCTGGAATTCGCCTAAGTATCTGTTCGGCGAAAGTTACGGCACCCCGCGAAGCGCTGTGTTGAGCGCCATGCTGCAGAGCGTCGATCTCAACGGGATCGTGCTGCTGTCGGCGATCCTCAGCTTTAGCAACAGCGTGGACCTAGCACGCTGGAATCCCGGCGTGGAGCAACCCTATGCGTTCGCGCTACCCACTTACGCCGCCACGGCCTTTTATCACCATAAACTCCCGAAGCAACCTGCCGCGCTGGAGCCCTTTCTCAAGGAAGTGGAAAAGTTTGCCATGGAAGAATACATGCCGGCGCTGCTCGAAGGATCGGAACTACGGGAAGCTCGAAAGCAGGCCATTGCCGAAACACTGCACCTCTATACCGGCTTGCCGGTGGCCTATCTGCTCAAGGCAAACTTGCGGGTCAGCGGCGGCGCGTTCTCGAAAAATCTTCAGGACGCCGACGGTATCACCACCGGGCGGCTGGACACACGGTATCAGGGGCCGGACTACAATCGTCTGAGCGAAGAGGCGGATTACGATCCGCAGAGCAATGCCATTTCGGCGGCTTATACTACTGCCATCAATCACTACCTGCGCAGCGAGCTGAAATATGGCGACACCCAGACGTACAAGCCGACGATCTACCAGGAGGGCAACCCGCCAGCGTTCCAATGGGACCTGCGGCATCAGGCTCCGGGAGGTCCACCCGCCTGGGTTTCTTTCGGCGGCACCAATGTGATGCCCGACCTGGCCACGGCAATGAAGGCCAATCCGAAGATGAAGGTGCTGCTCACGGGCGGCTACTACGACCTGGCCACACCGTTCTTCCAGGGCATTTACGAAATGCGCCATCTCCCCATTCCGCAGGAACTCCAAGCGAATATCCGCTACCACTACTACGAGGCTGGACACATGGTGTACGTGAACGAGGGCATACTGCGCCTGTTCCATGATGATGTGGCGACGTTCATCCACGAGACATCGGGAGTGAAGTAGGTTTTGAAACCCCGCCCGTCATTAGGTTTGCCATCACTCGACGGGTTTCCACACGGCGAAGACGCCCCGCGACAGTGGGCTGAAAGCAGTGACGCGAATGGGAAAGGTGATCGAACTCTAGAATCTAGGAATTTGAAATAAGCCTTCTCCCCGGGCTCAGGGCGCCTGATTCCCACTATTTCCACTAGAGAGCTCGGAACCGCTCCCGTGAAACGACGTTCGACCAGCATCTCCGTGGAATACCCAAGCTCACGACTACGGTTGGATTTCAAACGAGGCGTAGGCCGTCACCTCAGCTTCTTGTTCGTCGACGCCGTCGACCTCGGCCCAACGCGGGCCGTGGTGCAACCTCCCGGCAAGTTCAGACAGCTTTTCTTCCGGCCCCACGGCATACACCTCCACCCGCCCGTCATCGAGGTTTCGCACATATCCGCCGAGGCCGAGTTCGGCCGCGACACGCTGCGTAAAATACCGGAACCCTACGCCTTGCACGCGCCCGCGCACTCGCCAGCGGCGGGCGGCTTGCGTGATTCGAGGTTTCGTGCTCACGCGAAGGCCGTGTTCAGAATCTCCTGGATCAGGGTGTCATAACTGACGCCCCCGAGGCAGGCGGACTGGGCGAAGTCCTCGTCTTGCGCCAGACACGGATTGGGGTTTGCCTCGATTACGTACACGTCCCCGGTCGCGGTCAGACGCACGTCGATCCGACCGAACCCACGGATCTTGAGCAGACGATAGACTTTCCGCGCCAGCTCGCTCAGGTGACCTGGTACGCCCTCCGGCAGCGGTTTGGCCGGGCCGTTGGTGATGCCCCACTTCTTGCGGTACGAGTCGTTCCACTTGGCGTGGAAGGTGGCAAACTTCGGGGCGTCCTCCGGCATCTGGTCGAAGAAAATTTCGCGCGCGGGGAAGACCGTCAAGCGATTGTTTCCCAGCACGCTCAGATACAGCTCCCGGCCTTCAATGTATTCCTCGATCAGCGCATCGGTGTTGAACTTCTGGTGGATGAACCGCGCGCGCTCGATCGCCTCCTTCTCGTCTTTGGCGAACGACGCCCGGCAGATGCCGTCGGAAGCGTCCTCGCACACCGGCTTGACGAACGCCGGATACGCGAAGCGTCTGAGCCGGCGCAACGGGTGGGCGCGATGAGAGACTACGAAATGCGGCAGGCGGACGTGGTGGTAGGCCAGCACCTTCTTGGCGAGCGCCTTATCCTTGCACAACAGCAGAGCGTCGGAACCCGATCCGGTGTACCGCACCTTCATCAGATCCAGGAGCGCGGTGATGTTGGGCTCGTGGGCCCGATCGTGATAGAAGGATTCGGAAAGGTTGAAGACCACGTCCGGGCCAAGCGACGTGAGCTTGTCCACGATCCTCGTCACGTTGTCGAACACCGCCAGGGTTTCCACTTCGTGGCCGAGACGCCGCAAGGATTCGAGCACGTCCGCTTCCGTCGGTTTGTCCTCTTGCTTGAGCGACTCCGGCGAAAAGGCTTCGTTCGGGTCTGCCGGACGCGCTACATCGAACAGCACCAGGACCTTCATGCCTAAACCGACCTCTTGAACCGGCCTGTGTACATATGGTTCGTCACCACTGCGGCAAGATAAGCGGCCAGCTCAAAATGCAGCCGCGCCGGGTCTTGAGGGGCTACCAGCTTCAGCTCCTGGCAGCGCAAGCTGAGCTTGCGGACCAGCATGCTTACCGTATATTTGCGCTGTCCCGTCCATTGCACGATCGATTCCACGAGCGCGGTCCGATGCCGGCGCATAACCTTCGCCGCCGATTCGGCGCCCGGCTGGCCGTCGCGAAAGATCGCGCGCAGGTCGGCGTCATAAAAATCCGGGAAGTCTTCGGCATAGATTTTGCGGCGGATCGCGTAATAGCGGTCGAGGGTTTTGCGCGATTTGCTCGCCTCGGAAATTCGCCGCCCGCGCTGGACGGCTGGCGCCGTCCCGGCGGCCCGCTGCATCAGACCGTGGACGAACTCGAGCTTCTCGAGCGCCTTCCAGCCCCGGTAATGCTGCCGCCAGTGGTCGGGGTCATTGGCCAGCCACACTGCGAAAGTCTCCGCGAAATCCTCGTCTGGGTGCGACTGCGCGTACCAGTTCGGCAGGTGCTGAACGAAGCTGCGGCTGTACGGACGCGGCCGGTAGGTCTCCGGAGTGTAGTCGGTATCAGGGCTGCCGAAGGTTGCCTGCCACTCTTTCTGCGAAGAGAACCGGTAGGCGTGATCGATGGCGTGGCCGCACTCGTGCCGCAGCAGCATCAAGCACCATTCCGGCGTACCCCCCTCGACTTCCATCATCTGACGCGTCTCGAGCGCCTTGAGCCGTGGATGCGCAAGGTAGAACGGAATCGCAATGGCGGGCACCCCTCCTGGAGAAAACCACTCGTCTCCGAGATAACAATCGAGACGCAGGCCTACTCCCCGCGTCCCCAATTCGGCATGAAGCTCTCCCACCCGAGCTTCCAGTTCACTGCCTTCTATCCTGACTCCCAGATCGCAGATACGGAGCTTTAGTAACTCCTCGTCTTTGAGCGAGTACCAGCCTGGCTCGGCAACGGCGGCCGTCTCCATACTATCCATCCTAACGCGATGCGCCGATTATCCGAAGCTCAGCGAGACTATCAGCTGGGCTTCGGTGCCCGATCGGAGCATCTCAGGGCGTTTCCGATTTCTGCCATACGAAGAAGCTTCCTGATCAAGGGCGGATCTTACCCGAAAAGCTCCGGTAGGTGTAGAAGAAGTAGGCAGCCGCGAGCAAGATTCCTGGCACCAACCACGTCCGCCCCACTTCCACTCCGTAATCGGGCGTGGCCGCGTTGTAGATCGTCAGGGAAACGGACGGTCGCCATTGGACGGCAATACGTCGGGATAGACGCCGCTGGCGAGCATTCCGATAATGAAGGCGCAAGAGGCTTACGAACGCCCGAAGACCCGAGAAGACCTTCATCGCCAGCAGGCCCGACATGGCTAGCAGGGGGAACAAGAATCCGCCAGCGACGCGCACGAAAACTCTCGTCCAGGTGAGGCTCGACCCGGAAGCTCACCACGGTGATAGCGGCGGCGAAGGTGAGCACGCCCCACCACAGGCCCCCGCGCCGCTTGCCGCGCCCGGAGCTCCAAGGTGCCTTCTGCTTTGAACGCCAACCACAAGGCTCCGTGTTGCGCCAAGGTGAGAAACGCGGATGCGGCGACGAGCGGCGTGTACCCGTCGAGGATGCCCGCGTCCGGACCAATAGAAAAACTGTTCCAGAACGGAAGACAGCAATGGCCCAACCGATCGAGGGGCACGCCGCGGACCACGGTTTCCCAGCGCCGCGCCGAACGAGATCACAACTAGTGTGCTCGAAGCCGTGAACACAACGTCCCACAACCGCTCCCACGCCGCGTTTTGGATCTGATTGCGGAACTCGATCGCAATGCCGCGCAGAATCAGCAGCCATACGAGCGCCATCAGGGGCAGGTAGAATCCGCTAAAGGCGAAATCATCGCGCCGGCCGCGGTATGGAACCTGATATCCTCGCCTGATCTGTTGCAGCCTTCCCCGCCTGGTAGTCCGATTGCGCGGTAAACTCAATCCGATGAATACGCTTCGCCTCAGCCGACGACGCCTCTTAGAGGGTGCTTTAACCACAACCGGCATCACGAGTATGAGTTCAGCCTGGCCCATCGCCGCTCAGGCCCAAGACGGCTCTTCGTCGAGCGCCCTGGTGGTGGCACGCATCCTCAATCGTGTGAGCTTCGTTGACCTTCCGCCGGCCGCGGTCAAGCACGCCAAGATCATCCTTGCCAGCACGCTCGCGAGCGCCGCGTCCGGGACAGGAATCGGGTCAGTACGCATCGTCCGCGAGTTGGCCAAGGAGCAGGGCGGGCAGCCGGACGCCACCGTCTGGTTCGATGGTGCCAAGCTTCCGGCGGCAGAGGCGGCGCGCGTCAACGCGATGCTCAGTGATGCAGCGGCTTCCGATGACAGCGACTTGCGCAATGTGGCGCACACTGGGACATGTCTCACCGCGGTGGGTCTGGCGATCGGCGCGCGGACCGCAGCCACCGGTGCGGACTTGCTTCAAGCGATGGTCGCGGGTTACGAGGCCGCGGGCCGTCTAGGCGAGGCTCTCGGTGCGAGTTCCGGTTCTTCAAGCCGCGGCGTCGGAGCCATCAGCGGCAGCGTCGGGCGCGCGTTTCACGCGTCCTCCATTGTCGCGTTCGGAGGAGCGGTGACTGCGGCCAGGCTCCTTCGGCTGACTGAGGAGCAGATGGCGCACGCCATCGGCATCACCGCGACTACGGTGGGCGGTCTCGCCATCGGGACAAATAGTTGGGCGCGTGAATATCATGCGGGAAACGCAGCCCTGTGCGCGGTGAACGCCGCGCTGGCCGCAGGGCGCGGGTATCGCGTCAACTCGGACATGCTGGAAGCGCCGGGAGGGTTTCTGGCAGTCTTCGGTGGCGGAAAGCCGGACACGAGCAACCTGACGCGCGCGCTCGACAATAACTATCAGATCACTCGGTACCTGGCGATTAAGCTGGTGCCGGGCGCTCACGCGCTGCACCCCGCCGTGGAAGCGGCCATCAATGCCGCCCGCAACTCGCGTCGACAGCCGGAAGATGTGGCGAAGATCCTGGTCGCGGGGCCGCAGAGCCGCCTCGCCGCTCGCAGCCAAGCGCCCAAGGACATGATTGAAGCTATCCACAGCCTGCCGTATTACCTCGCTTCCGCCGTAGCCGACAAGGACTTCTCCTGGGCCCATGCCTCTCCGGAGAAGATCCAGCGTCCCGTTATTGCCCGGCTTATGGGCTTGGTTGAGCAGGACCCCTCACCGCCTTCGGTGAGTTATGAATGGGGCTGGGGCGCCACGGTGACGATCGTGACCAGATCTGGTGACCGGTATACCAGCACGGTCGATGCACCGAAAGGTTCAGCCCCGCGCGGCATCGAGTGGAGTGACGTGGACGCGAAATTCCGCGCACTGATGCCGCAGTCCGGGCTGGCCGCGAACCGCATCGAGGACGCCCTGAAGCTGATCCACGACCTCGACCAGGCGAAGCAAGCATCCGAACTCCCCAACTTGCTGTTGTGAGCGAGGACCTGAAAGACCCTCCAGGGGTGTATTTCCGATACGATGACGATGCGGATTCCGGCGCCGGGGGCTGGTTGACGTCAGAAGACTCTTTGGTCGCGGCCACGGGGAGCGGCGCCCGACTCTAAGCGGCCATTGTTGGAAGGATCGAAGCGTCACTCGCACCTGGCGCCGCCGGCCGCCGATCAGAGTCACGGCCCGCACGTCGGTCACCTGCTTGACCGAGGACGGCCTCGGGTGCCATAACGCCGCAGTTAGAAATCCTCGTAGCGTTTGTTAAAAGCGTGAGCGCTAGAATCATGTCGTCGATCGAGGGCGGCTTCTAGAGAGTTAGCGAAGCGTCCCGGCGGGATGAGATCGAAATTTAGGATAAAGCTCTTGGTTGAGCCGCACGACGCTGTGATCTTCCGTCCCGACCTACATCGAACCACACGCAACTGGCCCCACGGGCGCTCGAATCGATGTACGCGAGACCGATAAATTCGCAGAGCAGTAGCTTTTTCAGGGCTTGGTGATGTGCTGTTCGACTTTGTGAGCCGACGCGACCGACCGGCGGCCGGACGATCGGCCACCCAGTCCAGGCAGGAGGTAAGTAGCGCTCGAACCGGTAAAACTGGATGCCGGTCCAAACGATTGAGCGCGAGAAACGCCAGTTGAAACGAGCGGCCAAGCGGTCGCTTATTCCGCCGCAACAGCTTTTTGCGGCGCAGGACGACGGGCATTCTCCGCAGCCACGATCGGCCTGTCGGCCATGTAGCTTGCTTAGCTTTAGGGTGGCCGCCCGGCAGCGGAAACTAGCGATCCAAATCACCGGCCTGCCGCCAGGCCGCATGCAGTTGGTTCCAGGCATGTTCGCTGAGCGGAGACGGGGTGGCTATCGGCTCGACGTCAATGCAGCGGTTTCGCAGGTAGCAATCGAGCTTCTGACGCATGGCGGCGCGCGCGCGGTGGAGCCGCGTCTTGACCGTGTCGGTCGTCAAATCGAGGATCTGGGCCGTCTCCTCGGTCGAAAGCTGCTCGAGGTCGCGCAGCACCACAACCGAGCGGTAGGCCGGCGGTAATTCGGTGATAACCTGGTGAAGCACAGCGCGCACTTCCCCCCTATTGAGCTCCTCATCCGGCAGTCGCGCCGTGTCGGTGATTTCTGAAGCGGGCGCGAGATCGTCGACGGACACCTCAGCTTGAGGCGCGAACACGCTCTTGCGCCGCTTGATCAGGCAGGCATTCTTGGCGATGCGAAAGATCCAGGCGCGGACATGCTCCGGCTCGCGCAGCTGACGGAAGTTCTGAAAGACCTTGAGGAGCACCTCCTGCGCAACTTCTTCGGCGTCGTCCGGCTGGCCGCACATCAGCCAGCTGTAATGGAAGATTTTTGAGCGAAAATGCTCGACGAAGCGTTCAAACGCTTGCGACTCTCCCGCGGCCAGCGCCCGCGCGAGTGCCACTTCCCCCTGCTGGTCCAAGCTACGATTGTAGCGCTCCACAATGGACTACCGTCTCAATCGCCGGCGGGTTCAGCAGGGTGTTGTGGATCAGGCATTTGTGAACCGCGCGCAGCACGCCGGCCTCGTGGCAGGGATCGACCGAGGGCGCGATGACTTCGATGCGGAACGAGCCCAGGCGCGCCGGCTCCTTGGCCTTGTCGGCCGCCACGTTTATTTCGAGTTCAGGGCAGTCGAGCGAGTGAGCGTTCAGGTACTGGACTATATAGAAGCCCACGCAAGTGCCGAGCGAGATTAACAGGAACTCGGGCGGCGTCGGGCCTTCGTCGTAGCCGCCATTGTCCGGCGGCTGGTCCGAGACCACGCGATGGCCGCGCGCTTCGGCCTCAAATTGCGTGTCCCCGAGGTGTCGAACCTTGATTTCCATAGTCACTCTAGAGGATGCAGCCTGCGGCCGAAGGTGACAGGGTGACCTTTTCACCCTTCTTGATCCTTCTCAGGCGATGAAGAAAGTGCCTGTATTTCCTGCGGCTTTAATCCCCTGGATCTGGGCCCCAGTGGGCACCTCATCCACCAAAGTGGCCCATCACACCTCAGACCTGATCTTAAGGCGCGCTATACGCTAACGTATTTGTTAAAAAAGTGTACTTATTGATAGTCAGGGCTTGGGCGCGCTTTTGCTGCGGGCGTCGAGCACTTCGCGAACCTTGCGCGCCAACACGTCGGGCAAGAAGGGCTTCTGCAAGAAGGCGGCGCCGGACTGCTCGATGCCGTGATGCACCATGGCCTCTTCGGTGTAACCGGAGATATACAAAACTCGCATCTGAGGCTCCAATGGAGACATCTCGCGCACCAGATCGGGACCGCTCATCTCTGGCATAACGACGTCGACGACCGCGAGGTCGATCCTGCCTTTGTTCAGGCGGCAGAGGCGCAACGCTTCGCCGCCCCGCGTGGCCTCGAGCACGTGGTATCCGCGCGCGGCTAGTACGTCGGCAATTAGCTTGCGGACGCGTGCTTCGTCTTCCACCAGAAGAATAGTCTCAGCGCCGGTCAGCCTGCCTTCGGGCACGCTCCCGCCGACGGCGGGTTCTACGTAGTCGGCCGCAAGCGGCAAATAAATGCATGCGGTAGTGCCGCTTCCTAGTCGGCTGGAGAACCCGATGGCACCGCCGCTTTGACGGATGATGCCGTAGGCCGTGGCCAGGCCAAGCCCGGTGCCGCGCGAGGTCCCCTTGGTAGTGAAGAACGGTTCGAAGAGGTGGCTTTGGGTTTCCGCGTCCATGCCGGTACCAGTATCGGTCACCGCAATGGTCACATATCGGCCGGGCTTGACGCCAAGCTGTTTGGACGGGAAGTCCTGGTTGAGTTGAGCCGTTCCGGTCTCGATGTGGAGCTTGCCGCCATTGGGCATGGCGTCGCGAGCATTCACGGCGAGGTTCATAATCACCTGCTCGAGACGGCCGGGATCGGCCACCACGACGTCGGGATCCGCCGCCGGAATCGTGATCACGTCGATGTCTTCGCCAATCAGCCGGCGGAGCAACTCTTCGATCTGGACCACCAGTTCGTTTACGCGGACCACACGCGTCTGCATGGGCTGGCGGCGGCTGAATGCCAGCAGCTGGTTGGTCAGCGCACCGCCACGTTCGGCTGAGCGGCGAATCTCCTGCAACGCTGTGCGTTGGGACTCCTTCAGGTCGCGGTTTGCCAGCAGCAGGTCGCTATAGCCGGTGATCACCGTGAGAAGGTTGTTGAAATCGTGAGCTACGCCGCCGGCCAGCCGGCCAACCGCCTCCATCTTCTGCGCCTGCCGGAACTGCTCTTCCAGGCGGTTGCGCTCGCGGCGCAGCCGGGCGGCACGCAATTCACGCTCCACGGCGGCGTTTAGCCGCATGAGATTGGCACGAGTCAGATGGTCGGCCGCCCCGGCTTTGAGCACGGAGAGCACCTCACGGTCCTTGCTCTTGCCAGTGATTGCGATCAGCGGCAGATCGACGCCCTTTTCCTGAATGAGGTTCAAGGCCGCAATCGCCCCGAAATCGCCGACGGCGAAATCCGAGATGGCCAGGTCCCAACTACTGCTGAGGGCTTCGACTAACTCTGCCGCCGAAGAAACCGCTTCGAAAGCGGGCTCGTAACCGCCTCGTTCAAGCTCCGCTAAGATCGCATCAGCGCCGTTGCTGCCGATGAAAAGAACGCGGAGCGGGATCGCCGCCGATTTCTTCAGGGGTGGCAAGACCCTAGAGTAATCGATCTGCGGACTACGTCAATGACAACTTTCGTCGGAGTGTATTTTACAGGACAAATACACGACGAAACATCCCTGTTGAACAGCAAGGATACACTGAAGTGAGTGGAAGAGGAAGTTCTCGGCAAGGCTTACGATTCCCGGTTGATGCGCCGCTTGCTGGCGTATATGCGTCCGTATTGG
>JAGWQP010000484.1 GCA_028876805.1 Acidobacteriota bacterium
CTCGGCCGGCTGATTGGGTTCGTCTTCTGTTCTCGAAAAAAATGGCAGAGAGAATCTTTTCAGCAGAAACAGATGGCCCTTTCCCAGGAGCAGTTACTGCCACCCGCACCTTGTCGTTGTTTGTTGTTGCTTCTCTCGTTCGTACCTGCTGGCCGACAGCGAGATTCTGGAGAACATTTGCAACGAGAATGAGAAGGACGCCCCGCATATAGTGGGCGAGTAAGAAGCAGGTCTAAATGAAAGGACTCGTACTTCGAGCCATAGGCGTAGATAACCCACTCAATTGGGGCGGTCGAGTGGATTGGGAACGAGGGAAGTCCGGAAAGAACGGCTCCCTCCGCCATCGACCTGCCTCTGGCCACGTGAGGTCAAAGTCACAACCAAAAAAAGCCGCCAAGAGTAAACCCGGCTGCGTCAGGGATGCAGCCTCGTTTGGCTCAGCTATTAGTCGCGTAGGTGCGCTCCCTGTTCTCACCCTTGGCGGAACGACCGTGGTTGACCTTGTGGCTCCTGCGAAGGTACTATAGGCGCGTTCCGCTCATATATCCGGGGGGCCGCGCCGGCGCTGTATGGGCGGGGAAAGGCGGCGTGAGTATGTGGCCCGTTAGAGTTTTCATTTTCTTTTCAGCGGCGGGCGTTGTGCTGGCCCAACGCAGCTACACACCCGGCGACGTGCAGGATGGGCTGCGGCTGTTCGTAGCGAATTGCGCGGCTTGTCACGGGCCGGAAGGCGACGCCATTCCCGGTGTGGACTTGGGGCACGGGAAGTTTCGCCGCGCGTCTTCCGACGCCGATCTGATCCGGATCATCCAGAAAGGTATCGAGGGAACGGGGATGCCGCCCAACAACTTCAACGATTTTCAGGCGGGAATCATCGTGGCTTACCTGCGTGACATGGCTGAGCCGGCCTCCCGCAGCGCTCTGCCGGCGGGCGACGCCGCCGCGGGCAAGACCGTTTTCGAGGGCAAGGGCGGCTGCCTGGCCTGCCACCGGGTCAAGGGCAACGGCGCGCGCCTCGGCCCGGAGCTGACCGACATCGGCTCGCTGCGTCGCGCCGTCGAACTGGAGCGTTCGATCCTCGACCCCGATGCCGAAGTGCTGCCTCAGAACCGTTTCTTCCGCGTGGTCGCCAAGGACGGCACAACCACCACGGGCCGGCTACTGAACCAGGACGCCTTCACGGTACAGCTATTCGACGCCCGCGAGCGGCTGCTGTCGTTCTCGAAGTCAAACTTGAAGGAGTACACCTTCATCGACAAATCTCCGATGCCTTCCTATCAGGGCAAGTTGAGCCCGAAGGAACTGGCAGATCTGGTCAGCTATCTCGCGTCTCTGAAAGGAGTCGACAAGCAATGATTCGAAGCACACTGTTGCTCATTTCCATCGCGGGCTCGCTGTCTGCTCAAGTTTCCTTCGATCGGCTTCTGAACGCCCCGAAGGAGCCCCAGAACTGGCTGACCTACTCCGGCAGCAACATGAGTCAGCGATACAGCCCGCTCACCCAGATCACGCCGGAGAATGTCAAGAACCTCGATCTGCAGTGGGTCTACCAGGCGCGGTCGCTTGAGAAGTTCGAAGCCACGGCGCTGGTGGTAGACGGCATCATGTACACGGTGCAGGCGCCCAACGACGTGATCGCTCTCGATGCCGTCACCGGGCGCGTGTTCTGGACCTACCAGTTCACGCCGTCGCCGGCGGCGCGACCCTGCTGCGGACGCGTCAATCGCGGGCTGGCGATACTGGGCGACACGCTGTTCATGGGCACGATCGACGCGCACCTGATCGCGATCGACGCCAAGAACGGCAAGCCGCTATGGGACACGACCGTGGCCAAGGCCGACGCCGGCTACGCCATCACGCACGCTCCGCTGGTGGTGAAGGACAAGGTGATCGTGGGCACTGCGGGCGGCGAGTACGGCATCCGCGGATTCATCGCGGCTTACGATGTGCGCTCCGGGAAGGAAGCCTGGCGCTTCTACACGATTCCCGGTCCCGGCGAGCCTGGCCATGAGACGTGGGCCGGCGACTCCTGGAGGACGGGCGGCGCTTCGGTATGGATGACCGGGTCCTATGATCCGCAGTCGAACCTCACTTATTGGGGCGTCGGCAACCCCGGTCCCGACTATAATGGCGACCTTCGCAAAGGCGACAATCTCTACAGCGATTCGGTGGTGGCGCTGGATGCGGACACGGGCAAGCTGAAATGGTATTACCAGTTTTCGCCGCATGACGAGTTCGACTACGACTCGGTGCAAGTCCCGGTGCTGGCCGACATGCAGTGGCGGGAGAAGGACGGGCAGATGCGGCCGCGCAAGCTGATGCTGTGGGCCAATCGCAACGGTCTGTTTTACGCCCTTGACCGCACTACCGGCGAGTTCTTGATGGGCAAGCCTTTCGTCGAGGTGACCTGGATGAACGGCTTCGACGAAAAGGGTCGGCCGATGCGGGTTCCCGGCAAGGTCGCCACGCCCGAGGGGACTCTCATCTTCCCCGGCAATCATGGCGGAACCAACTGGAACAATCCCGCTTTCAGCCCCCGCACCGGGCTCTTCTACGTGGGCGCGTGGGCCGGCTATTCCTCGGTTTTCAAGAAGGAGGACGATGAGTACACCGAGGGCCGCCGGTACGTCGGAGGTGGTCAGAGGTCGGCTATCCCGGGGGGAGCCACCACGCCTGTTCCGCCTACGAATCTGCGGAACGAAACCGAAGGCTACGGCGCCATCCGGGCGCTGGACGCAGCCACGGGCGAGCGCAAGTGGGAGTTCAAGATGAACGACGTCACCGACGCCGGCATCCTGACCACGGCTTCGGATCTGTTGTTCAGCGGCGGACGCGAAGGCTACTTCTTCGCGCTGGACGCGCGCAACGGCGCGCTGCTGTGGAAGGCCCTGGTGGGAGGCACCGTCGCTTCTGGGCCGATGACCTACTCGGTGGGCGGGCGGCAGTACGTGGCGGTGGCGGCGGGCAATTCGCTGTTTACGTTCGCGCTGCGGCAGTAGGGGTTTTCGCCCAGGTGCCCTCTGGCGTATGGCGCCACTCGAATCGGAACACTGTCCTGGTTCCGTGCGAGAACTGCAGGAAAA
>JAGWQP010000044.1 GCA_028876805.1 Acidobacteriota bacterium
CACCGTCGTCATTTCGTATTGAGATGACGTGTGCGATCAAGCGCGCGCTTGTCCATTTTCGGCAAGAGCAAGTTCGTTGGCGTTCATCCGGAGCGGCCTCCCCTAACAGACACACCGGGAAGAAGGAACCGCGGATTCTGAGTTGCGGTAAGGATCATCACAACCTGGAAAGTCGGCTTGCCCATCCAAATGAGCGTCGAACAGATCACCCGAATCCTCGACTGCACACACAACCTGAAACATTGGACGATCATAGCCACCTTGTATGCCACCGGGCTGCGCTGCAATGAACTGCGGCATTTGAAGGTCACCGACATCGACAGCCGCCAGATGCTGTTGCATGTACGCGAAGGCAAGGGCTGCGTCGCGCGGGAGATTGGGCTATCGCCGGCACTGCTCGAACGGCTGAAAACGTATTACCGCTGGCAACGGCCCAGTGATTGGTTGTTCCCCTCCAGGCAGCGGCCCGGAGAACCGTTAGACAACGGGACCATTCGTAACCTCTGCCGCAAGGCCGGACGACGGGCTGCAATCCCCCTTCTGGTACATCCGCATTTGTTCCGTCACGCCTGCGCCACCCATATGCTGGATGGCGGGGCCGATCTCCGCGTCATTCAGGTCCTGCTGGGCCACGCCGATATTCGCACCACCGCCCGCTACCTGCACGTCTCTTTAGAGCGCCTGCACGCGGCCAGCAGCCCTTTCGACGGGCTGCAGTTGCGCCCCATCGATAGCTCCCATCACGATGGCCGGCAACGGTGACCGAGCATCGGCTGGAAGTCGCCGATGTCTTCCAACTACACGGGCAGGAGTTCCTCGACCGCTGGGGACACACGTTGTCTGCCCAGCAACGGAAGGCCCTCCAGGACATCAGCGCGTGCCGTACCGCCTCCCTCGGCCAGTTCGTTCAGCAATGCGATCACTGTTCGCATCAGGTGATCGAGTTCAAATCCTGCCGCAACCGGCACTGCCCCAAGTGCCACCGGCGGGCGCGCGACCAGTGGCTGGCCAACCGGGCGCAGGAACTTCTGCCAGTCACGTATTCGCATGTTGTCTTCACCCTGCCGCACGAACTTGCGCCGGTCGCGCTCCAGAATCCGCAAGTGGTCTACGGCATTCTGTTCCGGGCGGTGGCGGAGGCTCTGCTGGAGATGGCCGCCGACCCCAAACGATTGGGAGCCAAACGGGGCTTTCTGGCCGTGCTGCACACCTGGAGCCAGCGTCTCCAACCGCATCCGCATGTCCACTGCGTCGTGCCCGCCGGGGGAATATCTCCCGACGGGAAGCGCTGGATCTCGCCCCGCAAGCAGAACTTCTTTCTACCGGTGAAGCCCCTCGGGCGTCTCTTCCGCCGCAAGTTTTTGACGTACCTGCAGGCGGCTTTCGGGGCGGGACAGCTGAGTTTCTACGGAGCACTTCGGGACCTTGCTCACCCAGCCCGTTTTGAGCACTGGGCGGAGTCGCTGAAACAGAAGGAATGGGTCGCCCACGTCAAGCCACCCTTCGGGGGACCCGAACAGGTGTTACGCTATCTGGCACGCTACACGCATCGCGTCGCCATCTCCAATGGACGATTACTCGGTCTGGAGGAAAGTCGTGTGCGCTTCCGCTGGCGTGACTCGAAGGACCTTAACCAGATCAAAGAGATGTCCCTGGACGCCGTGGAATTCATCCGGCGTTTCCTGCAACACGTGCTTCCGTCCGGCTTCGTCAAGATCCGTCATTTCGGCTTTCTATCAAACCGCAACCGCCGCCCCATGGTGGAGCGCTGCCGGGAACTGCTGCCGCCTTGGACGCCGACGCCGAAAATGATCGAGCCTTACCAAGCGATCTGTCCGGCTTGTGGAATCGGACATCTTCACGTGGTCGAGTCCCGCCCTCCGGTGCGATCAACGACAGCGGCGTCGCACCAACCGCCGCGGGTAGACTCCTCGTAACCGACATGACGGCCCGAATCCTTCGTCGAAGTAAGTTCCGCACCCGCGGACCGACGACACGTGTGTCGCGCCGTCTCGATCTGGCAACTAAAAAGCTTTTCGGTCACGCTCTGCCGAGCTTTTTCCCAAGGTCAGCCCTACCAAGTCGTCATCCGCACCAAGCTCTGACCGGCTTTCGATCATCGCGGAACACCAAGCACGCCGGGAACCAATCCCCATAGGAGCCATAACAGCGGCTTACTGCAAGTGGCTGTATCGGGAATGCGCCGGCGATCGGCTTTCGTTCGTTTTTATCGAGTCTTGCGTCGCCGGCGCACTCCCGATACAGCCCTAAGGACCTAACGTCCGCTGAGCGGCAGACCGGCAGGATTACTTCCGAATAGCGTCATCCGGGAGTAACGGCGTCCAGGAATCGACATTGCGCCAGATGATGGGTTCACCTCAGCGGCCGCATCGGCGATGTCGACGAGCGTCTAAGCAGGTAAGGAGACTCCCGCTATTCAACCAGCGCCTGGTAGGCAAGCACCTGGAAATCGCGCTGCGCGGGCTCGATGCTAATCATGTGCTGGG
>JAGWQP010000485.1 GCA_028876805.1 Acidobacteriota bacterium
GCGACGCGACGCTTACGGCCTGCTTACGCCACCCGGCGACCACGGCACATACTCACTGCCGTCGGTGTACGGGGAGCAAGCTGAGCGGGATGTCGCGCTTCAGCTTAGTCGAGCAGGGGTGCGGCTTGCGATGGTCTTGAACCAGGCGTTGGCTGCGGCTCAAAATTGATCTAAGAGCCCGCCGTCGGCCGTAACCACAACGGAGGAAGCCATGGAAGTCGGATATTTTGGTGTTGGTATTGGGCCAACAGTGAGTGCCGAGTTAGTGAGGACGATCGCCACCGCTGCTGAGCGGCTTGGTTTCTCTACTATTTGGGCGCCAGAGCACGTCGTGTTGCTAGAGGAATATGCGTCGAAGTATCCCTATTCGAGCGGAAAATTCCCAGCGCCGCCAGACACCCCGATCGTTGATCCCTTCACGACCCTGGCATATGCGGCGGCCTGCACAAGCAAGATCCGGCTTGGAACTGGTATCTGCCTCGTGCCGGAACACAATCCGCTGGTGCTCGCCAAGACCGTGGCGACTGTCGACCGGCTCAGCGGCGGCCGGTTCATATTTGGCGTCGGCGTCGGATGGCTGGCGGAAGAGTTCCAGGCGTTAGGTATTTCATTCGACCGTCGCGCACAGCGCACACGGGAATACATCGACGTGATGCGCAAGCTTTGGACTCAGCGGCGCAGCTCACATCAGGGCGAGTTCGTCAATTTCACCAACGTCCTGAGCTATCCCAAGCCGGTCAGCGAGAAGGGCGTGCCAATCTGGTTCGGGGGCGAAAGCGGTCCGGCGCTCCGGCGGATAGCCGAATACGGTGACGGTTGGATTGGCTTCAACCTGTTGCCCGATCAAGCAGCGGCTAAGATCAAACGCATCGAAGAACTGCTTAAGGCTAATGGCCGCAGGCGCTCCCATGTCCACCTCGCTGTGTCGCCGTACACCAACCCGATCAAGACTGACGATTTGAAGCGGTATCGCGATGCGGGGGTCGAGGAGATTGCCTTATTGTCGGGGAGGCCTGGAACCGAACGGGAGATGGTCGCGCGGCTCGAGCAGATGGCGAAGGAGTTCGTCGAACCGGCCGCCAAGCTGTGACGGCGTCCCCCATGTGAAAACCCAAGCCCGACTGCTCAGGAACTGGTCAGCGAGCATTGGAGCCTACCGCGATAATTGGTGTTGGCGTCGGACGAATTACTTCCCTCGGGTCCTTGTCCTCCCGGAGACCCTGATAGACCGCCTGGCGAAGCAGTGACCAAATGTTCAAGAGGATCGACCACGTCGAGATCGTCACGGACCACCGACGTAGAGGAGCCATCAGGCGAGCGGCGCGTGGTGCACAGCGGGGGGCTCAGGGCTACTCCCACTGCCGGGACGCGCTCGAACGACAAGGAAGCGCCGGAAACCGGACCTTCCCGCTCTCACCCTTGAACGGCGAGGTTCGTTAAGGGTTTTCGGATGCCTGCCAGGCGCAGGCGCGAGGAGATGCACGGAGGCAGGCGTCCGAAAAAGCCTTAACGATAACGGCCCTTCTGCCGGCGAAAACGCGATACCTCCCCTCCGCGCGCAACACCTCCAGGTGCTCTTGGAAGAAGCTTCAGTAATCCATGATCGAATAACGGCAGTACCGGCGAGGTTGCGCAGTGAGCTTATTCACCGCGTAACCTCAGTTCCGCGAGGGCCGCGACGCCGCGTTGCGCGGTCTTAGGAGGGTGGAGGCATCGGGCAGGTGCCCTGCGCCCTCACAGCGTCCCTAAAATCATCTCCCTCGGAGCGGAAGTGAGGGGTCGTGCCGTCGATCGATTTAAGGAACACCAGCAAGTCTGCCTGCTGCTGCGCAGTCAGCTGGGTCGCAATCGTGGTCGTCGGCGGAAACCCTGAGCCCCCCGGCCCCAGCCCGTGCAGCGGGAAGACCTCCTCCAGTGTCTGGGCCTGACCGCGATGCAGGTAGGGCGAATGATAGTTGATATCGAGCAACGACGGCACGTTGAACCCATTCCTCCCAAACGCCGTGCTGGCGGCGGCATTGTCGCGGATCTCCAGAGGATCGCTGATATCGAACGTTCCCACATCCTCGAGATATTTGATCGTGAGGTTGTTGCAGGTGAACGAGAAGAACTCGTTCGCTGGTGTTGCCGCTACCGGGGGCGCCGGGGCCAGTCTGGTGACGCCGGGGTCCAATGTAGCCCCGTTCTCGGCGACCGCGGCCGGGTTATCCCGGTAGAAGATCTGGCTCTTCGTCCACTTGGGCCCGCCGTGGCAGGAGGCGCAATTGGCCGCGAACACCGCCTGCCCGGCGGTCGTATCCGCGGGCTGCGGCTGGTGCAGCGGCCGCACAGCGGCGAAGGTCCATAAGGTCTGCGCGTCGAGGGCATCACTGCCCCCCTGTAAGATGCCGTGGTCGTAGATGGCGGGGTTGGCCAGCGTGGTATTGCCCTTGGCAAAACATTGCCCAGGGTCGAAGTTATCGCTGGCGAAACCGCAGCCAAACTGGACAGCGCGTGAGTTGTTGTTGAAGTCGGTGATGCTGTCGCGTATGGCACTCCAATTGAGCAGGCGCAGATCCTGCGGGTTCTGTTTGGAGAAGGTCCCGTCCGAGGGTATCGTCCGGCGCGGCCCGGTGGCAAAGATCCAGGTCACACCGTCGCTGAGCCCATCATTATGGCACGATCCGCAGCTGCTCCAGGCGTCTTTCGATGCCTTGCCCTTGAAATTCCGTGGGATAAAGTCGCGGATCGGGGTTCCGAAAATGTCGTTATCAGGGATACCGAGAGCGGTGAAGAAGGCGAGTTTGCCGACCAGCACGGCGTGCTGGAAGCTGCCGGGGGCAGGAGGTTCGCTGGAGGCGATGTCAAGCTGAAGGGTAAGGCAATTGTCGGTGTCCATCGAGGTTACCGAGAAATTAGCCTCATTATTGGCGTAGGCGCGTGTCCCGTCCTTGCGCATAGCCACCCCACTCGGCAGATTGCCGGTCTGGAGGCGGCAGTCCACCCTGGTTTTGGCCGCGTTCAGGATATCGAGCTGACCCGTTGACGGATCGAGTTTGGCGCGGAACACCTGGTTGCCGCCGCGGCTGACGATCAGGAACGTGTCCCCCGCGCCGTTGCCGTCAATGGCCACAATGTCGTTGCCGAAGGTTCTGTCGAGACTGGGCGGCGGTTGAGCGGTTTCGACTTTGATCTGGTTATTCAGATTCACATGCTCGGACGGCATCTCGCTCAAAGCATTAACATCCACATTATAAACGAGCGCCTGTACGTTCAGGTTGAACATCTCAGGGGGCTCGGGCTGGGGGCCGATATTGGGCAGATAGAGGCGGTTGCCGCGAATCAATGCCGACAAGAGTTGGTTGGGAAAAACTCCCTGCGGGTTCATCGTGTTGGCGGGGTCATCCGCGGGTAAGTCCGGTCTCGGGCAGAAGATCAGC
>JAGWQP010000486.1 GCA_028876805.1 Acidobacteriota bacterium
CTGGTCGAGCGGCTGGCGGTGCTGAAGAGCATTCGCGGGGTGGGCGAAGTGACAGCCCTGACTTGGGCGCTGGAAATCTGCGATCCGCAGCGGTTCTCATCCATAGCGGATGCTGTGAGTTACTGTGGGCTGAGCTCGGCGTTGGACTGTTCGGCCGACAAGCAGCGCAGGGGACCCATCTCGAAGCAACGCAATGGGCACTTGCAGACCGTGCTGATCGAGGCCGCCAAACTGGCACCGCGGTGGAATCCGCAATTGGCCGCGGTGCACGACCGGGAACTGGAGCGGGGGAACCGCAACCGAGCCACCTTGGCGGTGGCGCGGAAGCTGGTCGCGTATTTACTGGCGGTCGACAAATCCGGCCAGGCCTTCCGCATCCGGAATCAGCCTGCCCCCACAACGGAGGTGGAAACAGCGGCGTAACCATACACTCTGAGCTCACCAGCGGGAAAGGTGGTTTTCTCGCCGCAACCGCCCGTCGACTCGTGCGGGGTAGCGGAACGGTCCTCGCCGTCAAGGGTTCGCTGCGCCGCGCCAAAATCAGGCGCGCCCTGGACGACTGCGGGCCGTTCCACCCGATTCATAGCTGCGACGGGCGGCTCCGGCGGGAAAACCAAACACCCCCACTCTGGGGAGAACCGCTGCCATTTGCTTGCGGATCCACCGGCCGTTCCTTGCCGGACCCGACTGCCACAGGGAGGAACTTCCTCCTTATGGGCCACACCATTTGTTTTGAGGCCGGCCGGTTTACTTCAATTCAATCTTCGTGGACGGCTTCGCGCTGTTCCCGCAAATGGATGTCTGGTCCCGCAACAGCGTGGGCCCAATCGACAACGGGTCAGCAAAAGCAAATCGCGATGCGGCAGCACGTACAGCTCGTAGGGCGCTTCAGGAACCTTCCGTCAAGTGCAGGGAGAAGTGTTTTTTCCCTTGACAAACCCTTATCATGGATGTCAGTCCTTTGTTGCTTCCGAAAGCGCCCGTTATTGAGCCATATCGGTAGCCACATGGACACTAGCTCAGGGACGCAAAGACATCAAGGCAATTCGCAGGGGGAACTTCTCCGGTTTCGCCGTTTACCAGGACTTAGGCAGATCGGTGCGGTATCATTCAAATTCCATGGCTTTGGCGGCAGGTACGAAGCTAGGACCGTATGAGATTCTCGCTCCGATTGGCGCGGGCGGCATGGGTGAGGTCTACCGCGCGCACGACACCCGCCTGGGGCGCTATGTCGCGATCAAAGTCCTCCCGGCCTCGTTCGCGCTAGACACCGAGCGGCTGCGGCGCTTTGAGCAGGAAGCTCGCGCCATTAGCATTCTGAACCATCCCAACATCCTCGCGCTCTACGACGTCGGTACGTTCGAAGAATCGCCCTACCTGGTCACCGAAATGCTCGAAGGGCAAACGCTATGCGAGGACCTCCCAATGCCGAGCCGCAAGGCGCTCGACTACGCACGGCAGATCGCCAACGGCCTTGCGGCGGCCCACGCCAAGGGCGTCACCCATCGCGATCTGAAACCCGACAACGTCTTCATCACTAAAGATGGGCGCGCAAAGATCCTCGATTTCGGGCTTGCCAAAGTCGAAGCAGTGCCGCGCGACGCTGAAGCCACCCGCACCGTGGCCACCACGCCCGGCATGGTGATGGGTACGGTCGGTTACTTGTCGCCCGAACAGGCGCGTGGAAACCTCGCGGATCATCGATCGGACATCTTCAGCTTCGGTGTGATGCTCTACGAAATGCTCAGCGGTCGGCGTGCGTTCCAGCGCGATTCCGCCGTGGAAACGCTGAATGCGATCATCAAGGACGATCCACCGGCCCTCCAGGACGCGGCGCTGGACCGCGTTGTCCGGCGGTGCATGGAAAAATCGCCGGAGCAACGCTTTCAATCGGCCAGCGATCTCGCCTTTGCCATTGAAGCGCTGAGCGGTCCCCTGTTTGCCGTAGGGCCGGCGGCAAACACCCCGGTCGCAGCGCCGCGAAAGATCGGAAAGCTCGCAGCGGTGGGCGCCGTGCTGCTCGCCCTGGCTTCCGGCGCTAGCGGTGGGATCTGGTGGCATTCGCGCCGGGATGCCACTGCACCCGTATGGATCGGGCAGCGGCTCACCGGCTCAGGTATCGCTTACGGTCCGCGAATTTCTCCCGATGGCCACACGCTCGCGTTCGTCAGCGTGGAGGGAACACGGAGCCAGGTGGCGATCATGCATCCCGGCTCCCCCAACTGGACCGTGCTCACCCGCGACAGCGGCCGCGGCGAAGTGGATCACCTCTGCTGGTCGCGCGACGGAGCCAAGATTTATTTCGGTCGCCGCGATGGCGTCTACAGCATTCCCGCGCTGGGCGGGGACGAGCGCCTAGTGCTGGAGCACGCGTCCTATCCC
>JAGWQP010000487.1 GCA_028876805.1 Acidobacteriota bacterium
CAGTTCGAGCTCAACCTGTATCGCTATCGCGTGGGCCAGAAAGTGAGCCTGGAGCTTCTGCGCGGCGACACGAAACTCAGTGTCGACGTGCCCGTCGAGGAACGCGAAGACGATCCGCAGCGGTTCGCCGACATGGTGGACCCGGCGAAGAACACCGTTTCCAGACTCGGCATTCTGGGGATTGAAATCGACCGCAAGATCGCCGCGATGCTACCCGAGCTGCGCAAGAAATACGGCGTGGTGGTGGCCGCGCGCTACGGCGATTCGCCGTACAGCGGCGACTCCCTGGTGCTGGGCGATGTCATCTACTCGGTCAACACCACTCCCGTTACCAGCGTGCAGGCACTGCGCGCGGCCCTGGACGCCCTTAAGGAAACCGACCCCCTGGTGATGCAGGTGGAACGCAGGGGCCGCCTGCTGTTTGTCACCATGACCATCGAGTGAGAGGCCTCCCAGGAAACTCTCTGCGATATACTCGATGACTGCTGGAGGTGGGCGTGGCTTCGAACCGAATCATATTGTTGCTGGTCGCGATCGCGGGATGCGCTCGAATGGCGTCAGCCCAAGTGCCCGCGGAGATCGCCAAACAACTTATCGCGATCGGGCGCGGCGTGTGCGTCCCGGAAACCGCGCAACTCTACCGGCCCTTACACGGCAACCCTCCCTACGCGGGAGTCTCCATTGCGCGCGACCTCTCGTTCGGCCCAGATCCGAAGAATGTGCTCGACGTCTTCGCGTCGGAAGAAGGCGGCAATTCGCGTCCCGTGTTGATCTATGTCTCCGGGGGAGCCGGCAACAAACGGCAGGGCGGGCCGAACGGAGACGTCTTCTATGACAACGTCATGCTATGGGCGGTGAAGAACGGCATGGTCGGCGTGAACATGCAGCGCCGCCCGGGCGAGGCGTGGGACGACCCCGCCAAAGACGTCGGGCGGGTCGTCGAGTGGGTGCGTCAGAATATCGCGCGCTACAAAGGTAATCCCGCGCGCGTCTTTATCTGGTGCCAATCCGCCGGCAACGTGCCGGTCAGCACGTATATCGGTCATCCGGAGCTGTATGGACCCGAGGGCGCCGGGGTAAAGGGTGTGGTTTTTATGTCCGCGGCCACCTTCAACATCCTGCCGGCCACGCCGCCTCCGGTCCAAGGCGGATTCGCCGCGTGCGGGCAGCCCACGGGAGGAACTGCCTCCGCCGCGTCGGTCGGTCGGGCGGGGGAGGGTGCGGGCCAAGGCCAGGGACGCGGACGTGCGACGGGACCTCAACCCGACGCCGCCACGCTACTGGCGCGATCTAATCTGCCCGGCCTCATCAGCTCGAAGCTGCCCTTTCTGGTCTCTGTGGCCGAGCTTGATCCTCCCAGCATCATCGCCTTTGCGGAGACCTTCCGAGACGAACTTTGCAAAGCCGGCCGCTGTCCGACGTATGTCACCTTCAAAGATCACAGTCACATCTCCGAGGTTATGTCACCCGACACCGCGGACACCAGCGTGACCGGCCCGATCCTGAAATGGATGAACAGCGTGAAGTGATCGGTTACGCGCCGATCACGCTCCGACGATCTGGACGCTGATTCCCTCGGGGTCTTGGATATGGAACCCTGCATCGAGGTTGTTGTCCGGTTCCGCACCCCGCTGCTTGAGTGCCCGCGTCACGTCATCGCGATCAAATCCCGCGACGCCGATAGCGAAGTGATCGACCAGCCCGGTGGGGCTCTTGTGATGGAGCGAAACGAGGACCTTGCCGGCCGCGCCGAGGCGCACGATTTCATTCGGCTTGTCCTCGCTGATCATGGTGAATCCGAACATCTTCTGATAAAAAGCGATCGAGCGAGCGAGATCGGTGACCTGGATGCTCACGTGGTCGATCTTCGCTCCTTTGGCCGCGGCGTCCTGAGCTTGAGCGGCGGTCGTGCCGCTCGCCGCGGCGATCATGGTGAGACCTTGAACCAGCTCCCGGCGTGTGAGCGCGCCCCTCTCAAAGCGGTTCAACAGACTGGAAATCATCGCTTCCATGCAACCTCCTGAATCCCTCAGCGACGCGCCCGACACCGAGTGCGCAAGGCGCACGGCAGGCGCAATCTGATGATTGTACCCCGGCTGGGAATGGCTGCACTGGGCGACCTTGGTGCGTCCTGCTCGGCGAAAACTGGATGACGGGTTTGGCCCGGGTTTTTCGTTTGTACCCGGGTCTTCAGGTCCAGCCCCGCCGGCTGGGCGGGGCTGCTGATCAAAGTGAAGGTCGCGTGGGCGGGGGGTTACCGGTCGACTACCCGGAGAACCATCTGGGTGCCGCTGTCGAGGTGAACGCTCTTCGCAGGCGAGGTGATCAGGCTGCCCTCTGTCGAGTTCGCCGCGTCGCCGGCCAGCGACAGACCCTTCAGGCCGATCACGCCGCTGCTCGTGGAGCTCAATGCGCCGTCAAGACCGCCGCCGACGTTGGCGGTGGAGCCTAGGGTTGAGTGGACCGCGCCGGTCGCAGTGCCACCGACGTTGGCAACCGTGCCGGTGGTTGTCCGGGCCGTGGACGTGACACCGCCGAGCGGGCCACCCCCGCTACCACTTCCGCTCCGAGCAATGCCACCGCTCTCCACCGCACCGAGGCTGTCATCAGACGCGGCCGATTGGGTTCGCGCTGCCGCGAGCGCCTGCACGACGCTGTTCATCGGAAGCTGCTGGCCGTCCTTCAAGACAGCGTGGTCGAACACGATGCCGAGCGAGGCATTCGCTTCGCCCTTGCCCCTGGGTTTCGCCTCCGTAACGTGGCCGATCAGATGGGAGCCTCTGCGGATGATGACCTTGCCATCGGCTTTGACATCCTGGGCCGCGGTAGCGACGACGGGATCACCGGGCTTCGACCTGCCGGAGTCAAGCGACTTAGCCAGAACGGCGTTTACCGTGGTGCCGGCAGCAAGGCCTCCGGATGCCGCCGAGCGATTCTTCGGATCTGTGGAGCGGCCGCTGGGCTTGGGTTCTTTGGCTTCGTTCGGTTCCCCGGCGCGGGAGGGCGCGGGGACCGTAGTCCGGCTGGAAGCGTTTGCGTTGGTGTCGGATTGAACGTTGGCCCCAGACCGGCCTGCCGAAACGGAAGTGTTGCCGGACGCCGACGCCTGGCCGGAGCTGTTGACCGGTTGAGCAGCTACGATCGCCACCCAAGCCGAAAGTGTCGACAGCGCAAAAAGTGTGTTCTTCATTGGTATCCTCTCACGACTAAGTTCCCAGTCGCCGCGATATACTTGCACGCCCGGTTCCATTTTTCAGCGTCTTTCAATTGGTGCTCTCGATACAGCTGCTTACCGAGTTCTGGCCCAGTGGCTTTGGTAGAGCCGAACAGCCGAACCTTTTGAGGAGGCGAAGGGGTGGCGGTATTTTCTACGCGGAACTCCAAATCCTGCCGGACCGGTTGCACTCAGTGCTTTTCGCTGCGCCGCCGGCGTTTTTGGGGCCGTGGCTGCCGTGGCCGATTTGCAGGCCCGGCCGCGGCCTCCTCCCTGAGCCCGTAGACGTTGAGACGGTCGGAAAATGTGGCCAGATAAACCTTGCCATTGACGACGCTGGGCGGACAGAATTTCGCGAAGCTGAATCGATCGTTCGGGTCCGCGGCCGCCGTACTCCAGATCTCCTCGAGCGTGGTCGCGTCGAAGGCGCGCAACACTCCGCGGACGGTTGCGATAAAAGCGTCTTCGTCGAGCGGAAGAGCGGCCCACAGGACGCCGTCATGGTCGCCATCGGCGGACAGAGACAAGATGCCGCCCGGCATGCCTTCAGGCGCTCGGACCCTGCTCTTCCCGGCTTTAGGGTTGAAGTGTGTCGCCCGGTCGTAGGAAAAGCTGCGGAGGTTGTCTTCTTCCCCCCCAGATGTAGAGGTGCCGTCCGCTCCGGCTCCGCCAATAGACCGGAGAGCCGTGCAAGTGGTGATACCCCTCGTTCCACAAGCCGGGAATCCAGCTCGTCCACGTCAGGCGCCAGCCGGGCGTGCCGCGGAAGGATTGAACCGGCGGATTGTTTTGAGCATGCCAGAAAGTGTGGCGTTCGAGGCCCCCCAGATCGCTCTCGTTCAGCAGGAACAACCGGCCTTCCTTGCCGCCGCCGACCAGCTCGCCGGTATCGGGCAGCAGCACCGGTCC
>JAGWQP010000488.1 GCA_028876805.1 Acidobacteriota bacterium
CGATCGGGATACCGATCGAGCCGGCGATAGCTTTGTAGTGCTGGTAGAGTCCTTCCTGAGTGGGCTTGTTGTAGTAGGGGGTGACGGAGAGGATGCCGTCGGCGCCCATCCGCTCCAGCGTGCGGGCCAGTTCGATCACCTCGCGCGTGTTGGAGCCGCCGGCGCCGGCCAGGACCGGGACCTTGCCCTTGGCCCCTTCGAGCGTGATCTCGACCACGCGCAGATGTTCCTTGTGCGTGAGGGTCGGGCTTTCGCCGGTGGTCCCGCAGGGGACCAGGAAATTGATTCCAGCCTCGATCTGGCGCCGAACGAGCTTGTGGAGCGTGGCTTCGTCGAGCGAACGGTCCGGCCGGAACGGAGTGACCAGCGCAGTGCCGCATCCTGTAAACATGTAAAGCCTCCCAAAAGTTCCGCTTGCTCAGGGTTACGCTTCGGTAAAAAGTATCTCGCTGAACTCGTGAAATCCCTTCTTGCCCACCACCCACTGCGCGGCTTGGAGCGCTCCGCGCGCAAAACCTTCGCGGCTGCGCGCCGTGTGGCGCAGGGTAATCGTGTCGGCGGAGGAATCGAATCCGATCTCGTGCGTACCGGGAACCGACCCGGCCCGGTTCGAGCCGGTATCGATCGGTCGCGCGTATCCCGCCTGTTTCATCTCCTCCACCAGCTTCAGTAGTGTACCTGAAGGAGCATCCTTTTTGGTGGAGTGATGGATCTCCCAGGCCCACGCGCCATATTGCGGCTGCGCGGCGAGCAGCCGCGCGGCCCTCGAGACCAGCCGGAAGAAGGCGTTCACTCCCACCGAATAGTTCGGGCTCCACACCAGGCCGATGCCGTGCCGCGCCACGGCGCTCTTGACCGCGTCCAGGTCGTCGAGCCAGCCGGTTGTGCCGATCACCAGGCTGACGCCGAGCGCGGCGATGGCCTCGACGTTGTCGCGCACCACCGCGGGGATGGAAAAATCGACCGCCACATCGACGCCCCGGAAATTCGGTCCCGTGACGCCTTCGCCGTTGGCATTGTTGAACTCGTCCAGCTTCAGCGTCACCGTGAAACCGTACTCTGGCGCCAGTTGCTCAATGAGCTTACCCATCTTGCCGTAGCCGACGATGGCGAGGTTAGGCATGCACCGCCTCGTTGCGTTCGAAGACCGCCGGATCCAGTTCAGCGAAGAACTCACCGTGCAGAGCCGCCACCGTGCGCTCGAGGTCTTTCTCCGCCACCACGAAGCTCAGGTTGAGCAAGGAGGCTCCTTGCGAAATCATGCGCACGTTGACGCCGCCGAGCGCCCCGAAGACGCGCCGGGCGACACCGGGCGTGTAACGAATATTCTCGCCCACCAAGCATACGATCGCCTGACACTTCTCGGTGTCCACCTGGGAGAACTGCTGCAATTCAGCCACGATGGCATCCAGGCGCTGGAGATTGTCGATGGTGAGCGAGACACTGACCTCGGAGGTGGCCACCATATCGACGGGCGTCTCGAACCGGTCGAACACTTCGAAGATCCGCCGCAAGAATCCGTGCGCCATCAGCATGCGAGTGGAATGAATGTTCACGAGCGCGATCTTGCGCTTGCAGGCGATCGACTTGACCACGTTCCCGCAAGCCACGTTGTCGGCAACAATGCGCGTGCCCGCCACCTCCGGCCGGCGGGAATTCAGGATCAGCACAGGGATGTTTTTCTCAATCGCCGGCACGACGGTGGCCGGGTGCAACACCTTGGCGCCGAAGTAGGCCAGCTCCGCCGCCTCCGCGAATGACATGGTCTTTACGCGATGGCCCCCCGGCAGAATGGTGGGATCGGCCGTCAGCATTCCGTCTACGTCGGTCCAGATCTGGATTTCCTCGGCGCTGATGCCCGCACCCACAATTGAAGCCGTGAAATCCGAGCCGCCGCGGCCGAGCGTGGTGGTCACACCGTCCTCGGTCGACCCGATAAATCCACCCATGACCACCACGGAGTTCTGCGCCAGAGCGGGAACGGTTCGGGCGAGACGGGCGTAGGTTTCGGGAAAATTCGGTGCCGCCTGCGTGTGGCGTTTATCGGTGAGAATCACGCGGCGGGAATCGAGATGCTCGGCGGCCATGCCGAAGTGGCGGAAGGCCAGCGTGACAATGTAGCTTGAAAGCCGCTCGCCGTAGCTTGAAATCGCGTCGATCGAACGCGGCGTCAGCTCGCCCAGCACGGCCAGTCCCTTCACAAGCTCGGTGAGCTCCTGAAAGTGGTCGTCGAGCGTGCGGTCGAGCTCGGCGCGATGGTCGAGTGGCACCACGGGGCGGGCCTCCCGCGAGTGGAAGTCGCGCAGGTCGTGGATCTGGCGGATATATTCGGCGCGGTCGCCCTCGATGGCCGCTGCGGCAATGGCCAGGAGTTTGTTGGTGGTCTTGCCCATGGCCGAAACCACCACCACCGGCCGCCGCGCCTCGCGCTGTCCGACGATCGCCGCGACGCGCTCGATGGCCGCCGCCGATTCCACCGACGTACCGCCGAACTTCATGACGATCATCAGTCGAGCATCCCTTCTGAGTGCATCAGCTCCGCATTGAGCACGGCCGCGCCGGCCGCGCCGCGGATGGTGTTGTGCGCCAGCACCACGAACTTGTAGTCGAGCACTGGGCAGGGGCGCAGGCGGCCAACAAAAGCCGCCATGCCGTGCTCGCGTTCCGCATCCTTGCGCGGCTGGGGGCGATTGCCTTCGTGCATGTAGATGACCGGCCTCGGCGGAGCGCTTGGCAGCTTGCGCTGTTGGGGAACGCTCGCGAAGTCGCGGTACGCCTCCTCTAACTCGGTCGCGGCCGGCTTGGATGACAGCTCCACCGATACCGTTACCGTATGCCCGTCGACGACCGCCACGCGGTTGCAGTGCGCGCTCACTTTGGCCGCGAGTGGTTCGATGTGATCGCCACGGAATTGGCCGAGAATCTTCTGGGTCTCCTGCTGCATCTTTTCTTCTTCGCCGCCGATGAAGGGAATGACATTGCCGACAATGTCCATCGACGCCACGCCCGGATAGCCGGCGCCGGAGATGGCTTGCAGAGTGGTGGCGATCACCTTGGTGATGCCGAACGGCTTGAGCGGTGCCAGTCCCAAGGTGAGCGCGATGGTGGAACAGTTGGGGTTGGTGACGATTTGCCCTCTCCATCCGCGCAAGCGCTGCTGTCCCGCCACCAGTTTCAGGTGATCGGGATTGATCTCCGGCACCACGAGAGGGACATCCCGCTCCATCCGGTGATTCTTGGAATTTGAGACCACGATGTGACCGGCTCGCGCGAAAGCCTGCTCGATTTCGGTGGCTACCGAGGCGTCCATAGCGGAAAACAGCAGCCGGGGGGCGTTGCCGGGCTTTGAATCGTCCACCGTCAGATCCGCGATTGATTCCGGCGTGGCTCCGGCTAGGTGCCAGAGGGCGGCGTCCCGGTACTTCTTTCCGGCCGAACGATCGCTCGCGCCCAGCCACCGCAGGTCGAACCAAGGGTGGCCTTGCAGGAATTTAATAAAGTGTTGCCCCACCATGCCAGTGGCGCCCAAAATGCCTACTTCGATTCGCGTCTGCATAACTCGCTTACCATTTGTTGGTAGATTTGGACCGCGCGGGCCAACTCCTTTTTGGGCACGCGCTCTTCGAGCGTGTGCGCCACATGAATGGATCCGGGGCCGATCAGGAATGGGGTGCCCCAGGCGCCGCCGAACGCGGGGATGTCGGTGGTGTACGCGACCACCGTGGTTTCCATGCCTTCGAGCGAACCCAGCCGCACGGGGGGGATTTCGAGAACCTCACGCAGTTCCGCTCGTCCTTCCACGGCGCGCTCCAAGGCGTGCCTGGTCTCGGCGGAATCCTGGACCAGCCGCACAAAGATTTCCGCGCGCGCCTCATCGGCAATCACGTTGGGCGCCCGCCCCCCGGTGAGGGTACCGATATTGAGGGTGCTCGCGCCGAGCACCCCGTCCACGGGCAAAGGAATGCGCCGCATCTCGGCCAGCACGTCGATCAGTTTATGGATCGCCGAATCGCCCAACTCGGGATACGCCGAGTGTGCCATTTTGCCCGTCGCCACCACTTCGTAGCGCAGCGCGCCTTTGGAACCGAGGGCCAGTTTGTTTTCAGTGGGCTCGCCGTTGATGAGGTAGCGCGAGCCCCGCGCTTCGCGGGCGGCTTGAAGGGCCCCGGCGCTGTTGCGCTCCTCGCCGACCACGAACAGCAGCCCGAAGTCGCGTTCGCCCGATTCGAGCAGGCCCTCGGCGGCGGTGATCATGGCGGCGATCGTGCCCTTGGTATCACAGGCGCCGCGCCCCCAGATGGTATCGCTGTCTTCGCGCGATTCAAAGAAGGGCGGCACGGTGTCCATGTGAGTGGAAAGCGTCACCGCCAACCGATCCCCCCACTGCGCGAAGACGTTAAACCGGCGCGGCTCCACTGCCATCCGCTCCACGCAACCGCTGAAACGCGAAGCCATTTCCGCCAGGCAGTCGTACAGATAATTGCCCACCGCCTCTTCGTTCATGGTGATCGATTCGATATCGATCAAGCCGCGCGTGCGTGCGAAGAGATCCATAATGCTCATTGGTGGAAGGAGGCGAAGGGAGAAGGAAAAGACGCGTGGGACGTACCCGAGTCTTTCATTCCCGATAGCGCTCCACCCGCCGTAGCCAAGGGTGACAGTGAGCCGGTCTTAGCCGGACTCCCCAACCGGAAGGGCCTGCGCACCCCAGCCGATTTCGGCGGAAACCCCCGGCCCCTTTCACCCAGGCCTCCGAAGCGCAATCGGAAGGCTAGCCCGGCTACTCATGGCCGCCGCACCTCTACCGCGAAAACCCAGGATAGCCGAGCGCCCGAGAGCAAGTCAAATCCCGAGACGCTAGAATGACGAAGGCATGGCGGACGTTGCTGAACCCTACACGCGCTACTTGCGCCTGCTTGGAATCGACGGCGCTCCCTCGGGTCTTGAAGGCCTACGCCTGGTGGTCCGCCGGCATCTCTGTTGTGTGCCGTTTGAAAACGTGTCGAAGCTGTTGCTGTACGCGCGGGAAGGTGCCGGCCGTGCCGTGACGGTGACGGAACTCTTGGATGGCATCGAGTACCAGGATCTGGGAGGCACTTGCTACACTTTGAATCCGCACCTCGGGCATCTGTTGCGGCACCTGGGCTACGATGTCGATCTGGTCGGCGCCGACATGACCAACCCGAACGTGCATACCTGCCTGCGCGTTCGTCTGGATGGCGTGCCGTATCATGTGGACGTGGGCTATGGCGGCCCTTTCCGGGAGCCGATGCGCCTCGACCGCGTTCCCTACGACTTTCAGGAAGGGGCGCTCCGTTATGTGCTGGATCGGAACCGTGACCAAGGCGCTTATGAGATGTCCGTCTATTCCGGCGAGGAGCGCCGCCACGGGTACATTGTGCACGCTCCGCCCCGCGACCTCGCGTTCTTCGACCCGGTGATTCGGGACTCGTTTGTTCCCGGCCGCACGTTCATGAGCGGGCTCCGTGTGGTTCGCTTCTCCGACGAAGGCTCCGTCGAACTCACCAACCGGACGCTGAGGGTCCACAGGGGTTCGAAAAGCTCTCAAATCGAACTGAACACTCGAGACCAGCTGCAATCGGTCGTCAGCCATGAATTCGCCATGCCCCGGTGTCCCATTGACGCGGCTGTGACTATCCTGGAGCGACTCAATCAGAGGCCGTTGTTCGATTAAACGAACGGCGTTCGATTAAATGAACGGCGCCAGAGCCGGGCGCCCGTCAAGTACGTCCGCGATCGCCTCCAGCGCTTGTTGAAGCCGCGCCCGGGTCGCGGGCACACCCAGGCAGATGCGCACGGCAGACGGCACGGATTCGGCGCTTACGGAAAACACGTCCGCTGCGGCCAGGACCACACCTTTGGCGCGGACTCGCGACACGAATTGTTCGGGGTCTTGGGTAAGAGGCAGCCAGAGGTGGGCCGCAAAATGGGCATCGTGAGTGTCCAGGCCGAAGAACCGCGATGCCATCTGCCACCGCCACTCGATCTCCATGCGCTTCCATTCCGCGATGCGGTCGACGGTGCGGTCCTCGAGCCAGCTCGTGCCGATCGCAGCCGCTAGAGGCGACACCGTGAGCAGGCTCATGCGCACCATGCCGGCCACTGCGTCGGCGCCGCCGGGAGGCGTTACCGCGAAGCCCAGGCGCAGCCCGGGAAACACGCCCTTTGAAAGGCCGGTGACCAGGTAGCTGCGCTCAGGCGCGAACGCCGCCATCGGGGGTGGCGGACTCTCCACCAGGAACGCGTAGATATCGTCTTCTACGATGAGGATGTTCCGGCGGCGCGCAATGTCGGCGATCGTCTCGCGCCGGTCTTCCGACATCAACGCGCCCGTCGGGTTCTGGAGCGTGGGAATCGTGTACAGGATGCGAATCTTCTCGGTCGCACACAGCCGATCGAGGGCTTCCGGGAGCAGCCCTTCCCGATCCATAGCCAGGCCGGCCACGCGCAGCTCGAGCTGACTGGCAATGGCTTTGATACCGGGATAGGTGAGATGCTCGGCGGCGATCCAATCGCCGGGCCTGGTGAGCGCGGCGAACACCGTGAAGAGGGCATGTTGCGCCCCGTTGGTGAGGACAATCTGCTGTTCAGAGGCCGCCAGCCCCCTCCGCACCAGCCATCGGGCCGCGGATTGCCGGTGCTCGAGACGCCCGGCCGGATCTGGATAAACCTCCATCAGCATGCGCAGGTCCCTCCGGTCCCGGATCGCCGTCCGGACAAGCTGCGCGACGGATTCACCAGGATCCCAGCGAATGAAATTCTGGGTGAGATCGATCTCTCGGCCGGGACCCTCGGGCTCGTCTGCTCTGGCGGCGACAAACGTTCCGCGCCCCACGGTGCCGGTGATGAGCCCGCGCTCCTTGGCGAGCGAATAAGCGCGGCTTACTGTGCCCACAGATACCCGCATCCGATCGGCGAGTTCCCGGTGGGGAGGTAGTTGCGCTCCGGTCTTCAGCTGGCCGTGGTCAATGGCCTCCGCTAAGGCCTCGACGATGCGCTGCGCCGTCGGGCCGGGGCGATGTTCGATGAGGGGCATCCACATTGTACTAGGTACAATATTTAACTTGAATTAATACATTGTCAAGAGTATTCTAGATACGCTGGGTTAGATTATGGAATTCGTTGAAACGACGGAGGAAATCGGAGATCGAATCCGCCGCCAACTAGCTCGGATCGAGAGCCATCCGCTGTTTGTTCGGTCGCTCCGCATGCGCCGGTTTCTCCAGTTCACGATCGAGCGGAGCCTGGCAGGGAAGGCCGACGAGTTGAAGGAATACGTGCTGGGCGTGGAGGTCTTCGACCGGCCCCCCAGCC
>JAGWQP010000045.1 GCA_028876805.1 Acidobacteriota bacterium
GGGTCAGGGTTCGATCATCAATATTTCATCGATCTCCGGTGTACGGCCCCAGTTCGAAGGCCTCCTGTACAGCATGACCAAGGCTGCCCTCATCATGATGACCCAGTCCTACGCGCTCGAGCTGGGTCCTAAGGGCGTCCGCGTCAATGCGATCGCGCCGGGCCTCGTCCAAACGGTGCTGAGCGAATATTACTGGAAGGATGAGTCGCGCCTGGGAAAGCGGATCGAAAGCCAGCCGATTCGTCGCATCGGCCAGCCGATAGAGATCGCGGAGGTCGCCGCCCTGCTCGCGAGCGATCGCTCATCCTTCATGACCGGCCAAACGGTAGTGGTCGACGGCGGCCGGCTGCTGTCCTCGATCTAGCCGGCTATCTACGGAGCTTCATGAACGAACTGGTCAAATTGATGCGCTCGGAAGACGTGGCGGTCATCACCATCGACAATCCGCCGGTGAACGCGCTTAGCCCTGGGGTTCCCGAAGGTCTCCTCGCCGCGATCCAGTCTGCCGCGGCGGATGCGGCCGTGAAATCGGTGGTGGTGATCGGAGCCGGCTCGACGTTCATCGCGGGAGCCGACATTCGGGAATTCGGAAAGATGGTGTCCGGCGAAAGGCCGCGCATCAGTCTGTTGCCCTTGCTGCTGGCCATCGAAGACTCACCGAAGCCCGTGGTGATGGCGATTCACGGGCAGGCGTTGGGCGGCGGCCTGGAAGTGGCCATGGCCGGCCACTATCGCGTCATCGCGCCCCGCGCGCAGGTCGGCCAGCCCGAGGTCAAGCTCGGCATCATTCCGGGAGCCGGCGGTACGCAGCGGCTTCCTCGTCTCGCGGGCGTCGCGAAGGCGGTCGAGATGTGCGCCTTCGGCGAGCCCATTTCCGCCCCCGAAGCGCTGGCCTTGGGCATTGCCGACCGGATCATCGAAGCCGATCTGCTGGGGGGCGCAGTCGCGTTCGCGCGCGAAGTGGCGAACCGGCCCGCATCAAAAACTCGCGAACGCCAGGAAAAACTTGCCGGTTTCGACCCTTCGGTTTTCGCCGCGGCCCGCGACACGGCGCAAAAAACGCGGCGCGGCCAGAAGGCGCCGCTAGCCGCAATCGATGCCGTGGAAGCGTCCCCCAAGCTCTCCTTCGAAGAAGGCTGCCGAGTGGAAGCGAGGCTGTTTAACGAGTGTCTCTATTCGAACCAGTCCAGGGCTTTGATTCACGCCTTCTTCGGCGAACGCACGGTCAACAAGATCCCCGATATTCCGAAAAATACGCCGCTCCGGGAAATCCGCCGGGCGGCGGTCGTTGGCGCGGGCACTATGGGTGGCGGAATCGCCATGAACTATGCCAATGCGGGCATACCCGTGATCGTCAAGGAGGTCTCGCAGGAGGCGCTCGATCGCGGCCTCTCGACCATTCGTAAGAACTACGCAAACTCAGTCGCCAAGGGCCGCTTCTCGCAGGCCGTGATGGATGAACGGATGGCGCTCATCACGCCGCAGTTGACTTACGACGGTTTTGAGGAGGCCGACATCATTGTAGAAGCCGTCTTTGAAGGCATGGGTCTCAAAAAGCAGGTGTTTCGCGAAATCGATCTGGTCGCCAAGCCTTCCTGCATCCTGGCCTCCAACACTTCCTCACTCGACATCGATGAAATTGCTTCCGCCACCCGGCGGCCGGAAAGCGTGATCGGGCATCACTTCTTCAGCCCGGCCAACGTCATGCGCCTGCTCGAAGTGGTGCGAGGCAAAGCGACCGCCCGGGAGGCGATCGCCACCTCGATGGCGCTCGCCAAGCGCCTCAAAAAAGTCGCAGTGCTGGCGGGCAACTGCCGAGGCTTCATCGGAAACCGCATGCTCGGCCCGTACTTCCGGGAGGCTCAGTTCCTGATTGAAGAGGGAGCTACGGTCGAGGCCGTCAATCAGACGCTCTACGACTTCGGATGGGCCATGGGGCCTTTGGCCGTCTCCGATCTGGCGGGCCTCGATGTCGGCTGGCGCATTCGCAAGGAGTTTAAACACCTCGAAAAGCCCGGTGTCCGGGTCCCCTTGGTGGCCGACCGCCTTTGTGAGCTGGGGCGCTTCGGGCAAAAGACCGGACGTGGCTTCTCCCTCTATGACGAAAATCGGAGGCCGCTCGCGGACCCCGAGACCGCCGCGCTCATTGAGCAGGTCGCCCGCCAGGCCGGCATTGAACGACGTGCTGTCCAAGCCGAAGAGATCGTGGACCGGTGCCTGTTTGCGCTGGTGAACGAAGGCGCCCGGCTCTTAGGTGAAGGAATTGCCTTGCGCGCCGTCGATATAGACATCGTCTACTTGAACGGATATGGCTTTCCGGCATGGCGGGGCGGTCCGATGTTCTACGCCGATACGGTGGGGCTCGAGAAAGTTCTGGGCCGGGTGCGGGAGTTCGAGGCACGCCACGGTTCCGATTTGTGGTCTCCGGCGCCGCTGCTCGAACAACTCGCCAGCGATGGCAATACCTTCGCCGGTTACGACAAGCAGATGGCGGTCGATTGATTGGCGTGAGCGACCTCCTATGAAAGACCAGAAACAGAACCGGGCGCGGGCTCTTGGCGTGCTCGGAAAAATTCCGTTCAACGGCATGCTCGGCATCGAGATCAGCCGCTTGCATGACGACGGCGTCACCCTGCGCTGCAAGGTTAGACAGGAACTGCTGAACAGTCACGGCGCCCTGCACGGCGGCGTTGCGGCGAGCCTGGCGGATGTCGCCGTCGGCGTTGCCATCCATCGCCACTCGGCGGGAACCCGTCCCATCAGCACGGTGGAGCTGAAGGTAAATTACTTCCGCCCGGTCAAAGAAGGCACTCTGTTTGCGCGGGCCCGTCTTCTCCGTATCGGGTCCACGCTGTGCGTGGGCCGGGTCGATCTGACCGATTCCGAGGCCAAGGCCGTCGGCACGGCGATCGTAACGTACATGTTTCTGGATGCGCGGGGCGCGCACCGAGAGAGGAGGCCGGCCGGTGGAAGTTCCGAAGGGTGCTAGAGCGGCGCTCGCGGTCCTGATCGCGATCAACATTCTCAACTTCTATGACCGGAACGTAACCGGTGCACTCGCCGAACCGGTCCGGAAGGAATTTCATCTCTCCGACACCCAAATCGGATTTCTGGGGAGCATCTTCATCTGGCTATACGCGCTGGTCGGCGTGCCGCTGGGCAGTATTGCGGACCGGTGGAGCCGCAAAAAGCTGCTGGCCGGCGGCATCGTTATCTGGAGTTTGCTCACCGGGCTGGCCGCGCTGGCAACCACCTATGGAATGCTGCTGGGATCCCGTTTGGGCTTTGCGGTCGGGGAGGCCGCCGTCGCCCCGACCGCCACTAGTTGGATCGGAGACCTGTTTCCGGCCTCAAAGCGAGCCGCGCCTCTGGCGCTGTTCATGATCGGCGTTCCGCTGGGCGGCGCGTTCGCGTTCTTTTTCAGCGGGCCGGTGGCGCAGACCTTCGGATGGCGCGCCGCCATGGTGGTCGCGGCTGCGCCCGCCGTGCTGCTGGTCCCCCTGCTCTTGCGCTTGCGCGAGCCCCAGCGTGGCGCCGTGGAAACCCATCGCGAAATGGCCCCGGCCGGTTTGGCCGCGATCCTGACGGTCGCACGTGTTCCCACTCTGTGGTGGATCATCGTTTCTGGCGCCCTGCTGAACTTCAACATGTATGCGCTTGGCACATTTGTCCCGGCCTTTCTGAGCCGCATCCATCACGTGA
>JAGWQP010000489.1 GCA_028876805.1 Acidobacteriota bacterium
ATTTCGGAAAGTTCTTTACTTTAGATGAGTTGGTGGAAAGCATCGAGTCGGTAACCGCCGCGGACGTGCAGCGGATCGCGCAGACGTTTTTCGACCCTAAACAGATCGCCCTTACCGTCCTGGGCAATTTGGAAAGCTTCAAGATCGGGCGCGAAGATCTAGTCTGTTAAACGGTTCGGTGGCCCTACGAGGCAGCAGCCATTCGCGCCTGCGGAACGGACACGGCCGGAGAATCGAAGTGGCGGCGGGCGGCGGCGACTACGCGCTCGACTTCCTCCGGTTGCAACGGCTCAGCCAGGAGATCATACCCCCCCCAGTTCAGCACCTCAGACCAAAGTGAGTCATCGGCTAGCCGCGAAGTAACGATCAACTGCGGCGGGCGCTCGAGACGCCGCAGATCGTGAAGAATCTTCTTCCAAGGCCAGCCTGGCCGACTGCCGTTAGCAATCACGACTTGTACCGCGTGCCGTGCGAGGCACTGCAGCGCTTGCTTCCGGTTCCGCACTTCCCGGAGCCGCCAGCCTGCCTTCCGAAACACCTCGTACACCAGCAGACGACTGTCGGTCTGCGCGTTAACGAGCAATGCGCACACTAAGTCGTCGCGCGTCGTCGGGCTCCGCACGCAGAACTCCTCGATCGAACCTTTCACTCCAGGCGATGGCGCGTTTTCTAAAAACAGGGCTTGGTTTTAGCTTACAGGCAGATCCTCGATCACTCAATAGAATTTTCCAACTAAAATCAGCCTGAGGTGCTACGAAGCACACACGCGCAGTTATTCGTGGAACTCCACCGAGCGCGCAAATTTTACAGCGGGGTTGTCGCGCAATTGGGCGAGCACGCTTTCCGAGACGGGCTCATCGGTGGTTACCAACGCCACCGCCTCGAGCGGTTCGCCCGGCCGCAGCGGACGGTCGCGGCGCCCGAGCGAGAAGTTAGCGATGTTGACGTGGTTCCGCCCTAGCACGGTGCCTACGTGCCCGATCACACCCGGAACATCCTGGTTCTTCATGAAGGTGAGAAACCCGCACAGCGCCGATTCGCACTGGATACCGTCCACCTGCGTCAGTCTCGGTTTGTCGAGCACAACAGCGCCTTCGACCGAAGTAATCCCCTTGTCGGTTTCCAGTTCGAGCCGGATGGAATCGGTATAGCCGGAACGCTGCTCGTGCCGCTCGGCGACATTCCAGCCGCGCTGCTCGGCGATCTGCATGGCGTTGACCAAGTTGACGCGGCCCGAGGCCGACCGGGCCAGAACACCTGCCACGCCGGCGTTGCGCAACAGATGCGTGTTGCCGTCGGCAATCTTGCCGAAATACACTAGACGCACCGCCGCGGGATTGCCGGTGGCGATATGGGCGGCCAGATTGCCCAGACGTTCGGACACGGCGATGTACGGGCCCAATGCGCGGTACTGCTCCCGCGACAGGGCGGGCATATTCACGGCGTTGATCGCGACGCCGGTCTTCAGGTATTCGACGACCTGCTCGGCAATCCGCACGCCAACGATTTCCTGAGCTTCTTCGGTGGAGCCGCCGATGTGGGGCGTGGCCAGCACGCCTTCGGCCGCGAACAGCGGATATCCCGCCGGGGGCGGTTCGGTGGCGAACACGTCGAGCGCCGCCCCGGCCACTTTGCCCGAAGCCAGGGCTTCGCGCAGGGCCTCCTCATTTACCAGTTCGCCGCGCGCACAGTTGACGATTCGCACTCCTGTTTTCATCTGCTGGAAGGCCTCCTGAGAGAGCATGCCCTCCGTTTCCGGAGTCGCCGCGACGTGGAGGCTGATGAAATCGCTGTCGGCGTAGAGGCGGGCCAGTTCTACCAAGTCGACGCCCAGATCTTCACCGAGCTTGGGTGTGACGTACGGATCGTGCGCAATGATGCGCATCTCGAATGCGCGGGCGCGCTTGACAACTTCGCGGCCGATCGAGCCCAGCCCGACGATGCCCAGCGTCTTGCCCCGAAGCTCGTTGCCCATCAGCTTCTTTTTTTCCCACCTGCCGGCACGCGTGGAAGCATCGGCCTTCGGAACGTGGCGGGCCATTGCCAGCATCATCGCCAGCGTGTGCTCGGCCACGGAGATAGCGTTGCCGCCGGGCGTGTTCATCACCAGCACGCCGGCTTCGGTGGCGGCCTCCAGATCTACGTTGTCTACGCCCACGCCGGCGCGACCGACCACGCGCAGCTTGGGCGCTTTAGCCAGCACCGCCTGGTCCACCTCGACCGCGCTACGAACCAGGAGGGCATCGGCGTCCGCGAGATGCTGCATGTACTCCCTGGGATTCGACACAACCGTCTTCCACCCGGCCTGGGATTGGAACAGTTCGATCCCGGCCGGTGCGAGAGGCTCGGCAATCAGAATATTCATGGCTAGCGAACGCGCTACGCGTGAACGGGCTGCGGCTTTACCGCGGCCTGCTCATAGACTTGCTCGACGGCCGCCACACCGGTTCCATATGTCACCGGAAAACCGTTGGCTTTGAGAATGATCTCGAGGCCTGCAACCACACCGAACAGATCTGCAAAATCGAAATAGCCGAGGTGCGCGATGCGGAAGATCTGGCCTTTCATGGTACCCTGTCCGTCGGCTATGATGGCGCCGAACCGGTTGCGGAATTCCTTGATGATCACGCCGGAATCCATTCCCCGCGGGGCCTTCACAGCGGTGGCCGAAGCGGCCGGAGAGCCCGGAGAGAACAATTCGAGGCCCATCGCAACGACGGCGGCGCGCGTGGCGTGAGCCAGCAACTGAGCGTTCTCCACCAGCTGCTCCATACCAAGCTGCTTGATGTAGCGGAGCGACTCGGCCAGCGCCAGAATCAGCGAGGTGGCCGGCGTCCAGCTCGATTCGCCCGCTTCGCCGCTCTTTTTTTCCTTCTTCAGATCAAAGTAGTAATGGGGCAGGGTGGAGGTCTCGCTGAGCCTCCAGGCCTTGGGGCTGATGGAAAGCAACGCGAGGCCGGGCGGGATCATAAACGCCTTCTGCGAGCCACCGATCAGGACGTCGAGGCCCCAGCCATCGATGTTGAGCGGCATGGTACCAAGGCCCGTGATCGCGTCGACCACAAAAATCGCGCCGGTCTTGGCAACCACGCGACCCATGGCTTGGACGTCGTGCGCAGCGCCGGTCGAAGTCTCCGAGGCCTGCACGAACACGCCCTTAGTTGCCGGTTCGCGAGCCAGCGCTTCTTCCAGCTGACCGGGACGAACCACCTGACCGTACGGCACGCTCACAACGTTGGCGTCCAGACCGTAGGCCCGGGCCATTTCCGCCCAGCGCTCACCGAACTTGCCGGCCGAGCCCACAATCACCTTGTCGCCCTTGGAAAACAGGTTGGAGACGGTGGCGTCCATCGCCCCTGTGCCGGACGCCGCGAACAGGAGCACGTCGTGAGATGTGTGCAAGACTTCCTTGAGATCCGCGAGACAGGACCGATACGCCTTTCGGAAATCTTCCGTGCGGTGATGAATATCCGACGCCATCATGGCATGCAAGGCCGGCGGATAAAGCGGCGTAGGGCCCGGAGTCAACAGACGTTGCTTCTTGATGTGCATGACAGGCTTTCGTCCTTCAGAATAACAGACAGTGAAGCCCAATTTCGCCGCTCCACGCCCATGACAAGTCGACCGAATACAGGTTTTATAATGACTAAAGACGTGCCCAACGTGCCGTTGATCGACCGGGTCCAGCAGGACATGGTGTCGGCGATGAAAAGCCGCGACGAAGCGCGGCTGAGCGCGCTGCGCCTGATCAAGGCCGCGCTCATGAAGCTGAAGGTGGATTCGCCCAAGCCCATCGACGAAGCCGCCGAAATGCAGGTGCTCAAGTCGCTCATCAAACAGCGCACCGAGGCTGCTGCGATGTTTCGCACCGGCGGCCGCGCCGAGCAGGCCGCGAAGGAAGAGGCCGAGCGCGCGTTGATCGAGACCTATCTGCCGGTTGGCGCCACGGAAGCCGAGATCGAAGCCGCCATCACCGCGGCCCTGGCGGAAACGGGCGTGATCTCGCTCCGCCAGATGGGTGTGCTCATGAAGGCGACCCAAGCCAAGCTCGCCGGCAAGATGGTCGACGGCAAAGCCCTCAGCGAAAAAGTGCGGGCGCGGCTAACCTGACGCGCCGACGGTGGTCGCCGCATGGAGCTGGTGTGCCACGCCTGGTGGCGTTGCGGTATGATCTTCCCTGGCGCCACCCGGCGGAGAGCCGGACGTGCGAGGCGCCGGGAGTGCACGATGAATCGATGGGTCCGGTTATGGTCAGCCTTCGTCGGCATGGTGATGATCGGCAACCTTCAGTACGCCTGGACGCTGTTTGCGCAGCCCATGGTGAAGGCGCATGCCCAACAGCACTGGCAGCTTTCCGATGTGCAGTGGGGCTTTGGTCTGTTCATCGCCGCCGGCACCTGGACCATGCCGCTGTTGGCCTCATTCATCGACAAGACCGGTCCCCGAGTTTTGATGGTCCTATCGGGGCTGCTTTGCGCGATCGGTTGGGGATCACTGGGGCATGTCGGCAGCCTGACCTCGTTTTACTTGCTCTACTCCGTGGCGGGCGTCGGCGTCGCGTGCGTCTACGCATGTGGAGTCTCGATCGCGGTCAAATGGTTCCCCGACCGGCGAGGGATCGCCTCGGGCCTCATCACCGCGGGTTATGGAATGGGCGCGGCCGCCTTCAATCCGCTCTTTAACCAGCTGATTCGTACCATCGGCTATTCCGACACGTTCTTGTGGACCGGCATCTCGCACGGCGCGCTGATTCTGCTGGCAGGCTTGGTGTTGGTCAACCCACCCGCCGATTACCGGGTCGTCACGGCAGCTGTGAAGGCGAAGGTCCGCCGTCATGATCTGGACTTCACTTATTCGGAGATGCTGCGCACGCCGCAGTTCTATTTCCTGTTTCTCGCGATGTTGTCGGTGGGGATCGGCGGGCTGATGGTCACCGCGCAACTCAAGCCGGTGGCGACCAATTTCAACATTGGGGACGCTGCGTTGACGGTGGCACTGGTCCTGACGCCGCTCGCCAACGGCTCCGCCCGCATTTTGTGGGGCTGGGTCTCGGATTATCTAGGTCGCGAGCGGACGATGTTCACCGCGTTCCTGCTCCAGTCAATCTTCCTGCTTTCCGCCACGACGCTGGGACGTACCGGGGACGCCCGATTCGTATTGTTGATGGTGCTCGTGTTCCTCACCTGGGGTGAGCTCTATGTATTATTTCCCGCCGTGCTCGCCGATTTATACGGCAGCAAGAACTCGGCGCTCAATTACAGCTTCCTGTACAGTGCCAAGGGCTTCGCGTCGCTTCTGGGCGGCGGCCTCGCTGCGACTCTGTTCGAGAAGACCGGCAGCTGGAACTATGCGTTTTTCGGCAGCTCCGCGCTCGCTCTGCTCTCGGCCCTGATGGCGCTGTATGTCCGCAGAATACCGCTACCGCAAAAAGCCGTGCAGCCAGCGCTGAGCGTTCAGCCGTCCATGGGCTAAGCCCAAATCCTCAGGCGGCGGAATATTTCGTAAGCCCCTACGCGCCGAGCAGTTGGCCCTGCCGGAGACCGGCCGTCTGTGCCAGCTCGCCGCCGCTGACTTTCTTGCCATCATCGAGCCGGGCCTTCAGCACTTCGACTAATCCGCCTTGAGCCGTGACTTGAAAGCTTTGGGCGGTGACGCCGGTGACTTCGCCGATCTTGCCGGCCACGTCGGCAAAACGCCGGAACACGACTTTGCGAGCGTCAAAGATCTGCATCTTCCTGCCATTGAGCGGGGTCCATGCCCCGGGAGCGGGATTACAACCCCGAATCAGGTTATAGACGTGATCGATCGGCTTGGCCCAATCGATCTTCGCTTCGGCGGACCGGCACCAGCCTTCGTAAGTGGCCTCGGACTCGTTCTGGGCAGTCTCGCGGTATTGACCAGCGAACACCAGGTCCGCAGCTTCGAGCATAGCTTGAACGCCCATTGGGAACAGATGATTAAAATAGACGGTACCGAGCGTATCGTCGGGGCCGATCGGCGTTTTCTTCTGCAGGATCACGGCGCCTTCGTCCAGCCCGTCGGTGGGGCGAAAAATAGTGAGCCCGGTTTCGGTCTCACCCTTGATGATCGGCCAGTTGACGGAGCTCGGGCCGCGGTACCTCGGCAGCAGCGACGGATGATACTGAATCGTGCCGCGTTTGGGGATTGTGACGAACTCCTGCGGCGCGAACTGTGTCACGAAAGCCATGATGCCGATATCGGCGCCGGCCTCCTTCATGGCCCGCCAGGCCTCCGGATCCCGCAGCGACTTGAATTGATGAAGTCTTAGACCCTTTTCGTCGGCTGCCAGGCGGAGCGTATCCGGCCGGGCGCCTTCCTTTTCGGGCGCGCAGAACACGGCCACGGCATCGTCGCCGCGCGCCAGAAACGCTTCCAGCACCGCCTTACCGAAATCCTGCTGCCCGACGATCGCGATTTTCACCGCGCCCCTACATCACTGGTTTGGGAAGGCGTCGTCGAAAAGGCGCCGGCGTGTTTCTTGGCCGCAATGTCTTCGTCGCTCCAGCCCAGCACCTCCTTCAGGATTTCGTCGGTGTGTTCGCCCAACAGAGGCGACCGCTTGATGCTTGCGGGAGATGCCGAAAGCTTAATGGGCATGCCGACGTTGTGCCACTTACCGCGTTGCGGATGGTCAAGCTCGACGTACATCTCGCGACCGCGCACGTGCTCGTCGCGCGCCAGATCCTCGGTGGACATGATCGGACCGCATGGCACATCCAGGTCATTGAGAATGGACATCAGCTCGCGCTTGGAATACTTGGACCCGAACTGATCGAGCAGCCGCCACATTTCGTTCTGGTTCTTGCGACGGTCCCCGATGTGGGCAAAACGGGGATCGACCGCCAGCTGCGGGTGGCCGATATCGGGGCCCACGCGCTGGGCCAGCCCGTGCCACACGGCTTCCTGCACTACCACGTAGAGGTAATCGTTAGGCCCGCCCGGTTTGCATTTCACGGCGTTTCCGAGCTGGCCGCCGCCGGAATCGTTGCCCGCGCGCGGCGTGGCGGCGAGGCCCCTGGTCGGCACCGAATATTCCGCAAGTTCCTGGCGCGACAGGCGCTGGTGGTCGCGCCACTTGACCCGGCAAAGGTTCATTACCCCGTCCATCATGGCCACCTCCACGTATTGCCCCTGGCCGGTACGGTGGCGGTGCTCGAGCGCGGCGAGCAGCCCGATAGCGAGGTGCAGGCCGGTTCCCGAGTCGCCGATCTGGGCGCCCGTGACGTACGGCGGGCCTTCCGGCACTCCGGTCGTGCTCATGGCGCCGCCCATGGCCTGCGCCACGTTCTCATAAGCCTTGAAGTCGGCGTAGGGGCCGGAGGAGCCGAAGCCCTTGATGGAACCAAGGATCACGCGCGGATTGATCTGGTGAACTTTCTCCCAGGAGAAACCGAACCGGTCTAGCACTCCCGGTCCGAAGTTCTCCATGAGAATGTCGCTTTTCTTCAGCAGCTCGACGAACACAGCCTTGCCTTCGGGTGACTTCATGTTGACTGTGATCGAGCGCTTGTTGCAATTCAGCATGGTGAAATACAGGCTGTCCGCATTCGGCACGTCGCGTAACTGGCCGCGTGTCGCATCGCCGGCCGGCGATTCCAGCTTGATTACGTCGGCCCCCATCCACGCCAGCAGCTGCGAACAGGTGGGCCCCGCCTGCACGTGCGTCATGTCGAGGACGCGAATTCCCTTAAGTGCTTCCATCTATATGTCTCCCCAAATCGCCCTCCAATCGACTCCGCTACTTGTACATGGTCTGGTTGGAGGTGCCCGACGAATATACATCGCGATTGATGACCACGTCCACTAGGGCCGGCTTGCCCGAGTCGCGCGCCTTTTCGAGAGCCGGCCGGATCTCCTCGGGTTTGGTCACGCGCACGCCGAAACCGCCCATCGCTTCGGCGAGCCGGTCGAAGCGCACGTCGCCGACTACGTTGCCGATGTCGCCGCGGCCGGGGTACTTTCTCTCCTGACCAAACCGAATCTGGTTCCAGCTCGAGTTGTTGCCGATCACACCGACGTACGGCAGTTTCCGATGAACCATGGTAATGAAATCAAAGCCGGTAAGGGTAAACGAGCAATCGCCGTAAAGCGTCACCACGTCGCGCTCGGGCTGCGCCAGTTTGGAGGCCATGGCAAAACCTGTGCCGACGCCGAGGGTGCCCAGCGGCCCGGGGTCCATCCAGCCGCCGGGCTTATGCGGTCGCACAATGGAGCCCGAGAACGTGACAATATCGCCTCCGTCCCCGATGTAAACGGTCTCCTCGTGGAGAAACTCGTTGATCTCGTGGCACAGGCGCACCGGATGAATCGGCACTTCGTTGGCGGCAATAATCTTGTCGTTTTTGCCCTGGCTACGCTCCTCGTCGTCGCGCAGCATCCTGAGAAACGGATCGTGCTTGTTCGCGGTGTCTCCGCTCGAGGCTTCGCACATCGCGTTGACGATCGTGCGCAGATTGCCGACCAGCCCGAAATCGAAGTCGCGGTTGTTGCCGACGTTCCGATAATCCATGTCCATGATCACGATCTTCGCTTTCGGATTGAGGCGCCGGCCGTAGCCCATGCGAAAATCCAGCGGCGTGCCAGCCAGCAGGATGACATCCGCGTTGTCGAAGGCCGTCTTGCGCGACTGCATGAAACCATGGGAGTGGCTGCGCCCGAGAGTGCCGCGCGCCGCGCCATTAACGTAAATCGGCAGGTTGAAGTGGCGCGCGAATCGATCAATCGAGTCGTGTGCGCGGCAGGTACGCGCCTGCGTGCCGAACAAGGCCACCGGACGCTCGGCTCGGGCCAGCAGGTCTGCAACCTGCTCGACGATGTGGGGGTCGCCCAGGAAGTCCGGTGGTCCAGCCTCGGCGCCGCGCACTCGGAAATTTTTCGGATACCGGACCTTGGGCGCCTCCACTTTGCCATCCATGATGTCGTGGGGAATTTCGAGGAAACCGGGCCCGGGCGCACCATTATACATCTCGCGAAACGCTATCCCCATCATTTCCGCCACCCGGTCCGTGGTCATCACCAGCGAAGCGAATTTGCTGATCGGCGTCATCATTTCGGTGTGACGCAGTTCCTGCAGCCCGCCCATGCGGTATTGCTTGAGCGGCGAATTGCCGCCGATCAACAGCATCGGACTTTCGGCGCGGAACGCGTTCGCCATGCCGGTCACCGCGTCGGTTGTGCCGGGGCCGGCGGTCACCACGGCGCACCCCAGCCCGGTGATGCGCGCGTAGGCGTCGGCGGCGTGCGCGGCCACCTGTTCATGGCGCACGTCGATGATCTCGATGCCTTCGTCGATGCATCCGTTATAGATATCCACAATGTGGCCGCCGGAGATCGTGAAGATGTGCCGGATCCCTTCCTGTTTGAGCATCTTGGCGACGATCTGGCCGCCGGAAATCATTTCCGCGCCAGGGGTGGCCTTGATGTCGGTAGCGTTCGCAATCGCAGTTTCCATGTCAACCTCGTCGGTGGTCTAGGAGGCGGGGCCAGCCGGTCGCCCCCGCGAATCCCCCGCCCGGGTGACCGGCTGCACCAGAATAGAATATCATGCCAGAATTGGTATCTACCATGAGGGAAGAGAGGTCCGGGCCCTGATGCCGTTTTCCGACGAGAAGGCGACCGAACGCCGCCACCGGCCGTTTGTGCCGGAAACTGTCGAGATGCCGGAGTTCACTCTGCGCGCGGTGGCGCTGGGCCTGGCCTTGACCGCGTTGTTGGGAGCTGCCAACGCGTACCTCGGCCTGCGGGCCGGACAGACTATCGCCGCGACCTACCCGGCAGCCGTAATCAGCATGGCTGTTCTCCGGCTACGCAAGGGCTCCATTCTAGAAGAAAACATCGCGCGCACCGCCGGCACAATTGGAGAGTCGGTAGCCGCCGGCGCGGTCTTCACGCTGCCAGCCTTCTATCTCGCGCACGTATGGGCGCCGCCGGTAATCCCAAAAGGCCTCGGTTTCTGGGCGAGCTTGGGCGCGCTCGCCACCGATTCCAGTTACTGGAAATCGACGTCGCTCATGCTGGTCGGTGCCGTGCTCGGCGTCCTGTTCGTCTCTCTGATTCGCCGCGTCATGGTGGAAGATCCAGAGCTGCCGTTCCCGGAGTCGGTGGCCGCCGGCGAGATTCACAAGGCCGGTCAGCACGGCGCGACCGCGGCCAAGTACCTCTTTTACAATATCGGCTTCGGAGCGGCTGTCTACCTGGGTGGCGTCTTCAATCTGTTTGCGGCCGACCATGACTTCTTCTTTCGTGTCGGCCAGCTCGGCAAGAGTACGTTACGACTCGGCCCCGCCGACAGCACACAAGTGTTGGGCGCCGGTGGCATTTCCACAGTCGCCGCTCCGACTGTCAGCCCCGCCTTCATCGGCGTGGGCTACATCATCGGTCCGGAACTGGCGGCTCTCAACTTTTCCGGCAGCGTCGTGGTTTGGGGCATGCTCATCCCTTTGCTGATCTTCTTCCTAGGCCCGCAGTTGCAATCCTACCTCCCGGCTGGAGCCGCCAATGAAAGCTGGCTCGGCCTGGCGAACGGCGTCTGGCGCTACATCGTGCGCCCGGTTGCGGTTGGCAGCATGATGGTGGGCACGTGTTACACACTCTTCCGGATGCGCAAGAACCTGATGGCCGGCTTGGGTAAAGCTTTCGGCGAGCTGAGGGGCGGCGCGCCGGATCCGAAACTAATCGGTCGCACCGAGCGCTACATGAGCTCAAAGGCGGTCTTCTCGCTCATCGGGTTCACCTTCCTGATGATGTGCGTTCTCTACGTCTACCTTTCACGACTGGTCAGCGGGGGGATCGCAGCGGCCCTGGTGATGCTGACCATCGGCTTTTTTTTCGCGACGGTTTCCGGCTACCTGGTGGGCGTGATAGGATCTTCCAACAACCCGATCTCTGGCCTAACGCTCTCGACGCTTGTAATAGCAGCCCTGCTCATGGTTTCCATGGGTGTTTCCGGTACCAGCGGAGTCATCGCTGTGCTCGGCGTCGCAGCGGTGGTTTGTGTCTCCTCGGCGGTGGCGGGTGAGCTTCTTCAGGACTTCAAGGTAGGTTATATTCTCGGAGGCACACCGCGCAGCATCCAGATTACCGAGTTGATCGCAGTGGTGATCGCGAGCCTGGTGATGTACTTCCCCCTCATGATTCTGTACCAAGGCAATATCAATAAGGGTGGAACAGGTTTCGGCGACAAGGCTCTTTCCGCGCCGCAGGCAGGACTGATGGCGTCATTGGCGCAGGGAATCGTCGGAGGCGACATGGCGTGGCCTCTGGTGGTGACGGGCATTATGCTGGGCTTGGCGATGGTCTTGTTCAAAGTCAGGAGCCCGATGCTCGTTGCAATCGGCATGTACCTGCCCATCTCGATTACCTCGGCCATCTTCGTCGGCGGCGTGATTCGCTGGATCACCGATTCATTGGCCCGCCGCCGTCGGCTCAATGAAGCCCAGCGGACTCGCGCCGAGAATGTCGGTGTCCTGGTGGCCTCGGGCCTGATTGCAGGCGAAGCTCTGGCTGGACTGGTGAAAGCGCTCTACGACTTCCAGGACAAGAACCTACCGATCCTTTTCGCTAATCCGTCCTATTGGGCCGGGGTCGCAGTCGTGGCGCTGATCGCGTTCGTTTTGATTCGGCTTCCTCTGGCCAATGCAGGCGATCCCAAACAACCGGCGCCCCCAGCAGCAATGATGTGAAACCGGGTTCCATACAAAGGGGCATTTCGATGAGGCAGGCAATCTCGTTTAGCATACTGTTACTGGCAGCCACCGCGTTGCCGGGCCAACCCCGGCCCACGGCCGCTCAAGTCGAAAACGGCGCGCAGCTCTACCGCATGAATTGTGTAGGCTGCCACGGCGCGGACGGCGACCAGGTGGCCGGAGTGGATATTGGCCACGGGGTGTTCCGGCGAGCGTCTTCAGACGCCGACCTAGTCCGCATCATCACCACCGGCATCGCGGGAACGCCGATGCCGCCAGCCAACTACTCGGCGGCTCAGGCAGCCGCCCTGGTGGCGTACCTGCGCTCGCGCGCAGGTACTCCCGCGATCCCCTCGGCGCTGGGTGAGCCGCTTAGCGGCCCTGCGCCCGATGTTCCTTTCGACCGCATCCTCCGCGCCGGCCAGGAACCGCACAACTGGCTGACCTATTCCGGCTCCCCGATGAGCCAGCGCTACAGCACCCTCGCCGAGATCAATCCGGCCAACGTCACGAACCTGGAACAGCAATGGGTCTTTCAGGCACGCTCGCTCGAAAAATTCGAAGCCACCTCGCTGGTAGTGGATGGCACC
>JAGWQP010000490.1 GCA_028876805.1 Acidobacteriota bacterium
AAGCGAGAGAAGGCGAAGACCCTGGCCCGCGTGAACAACCAAGTGTATGAGGTGCAATCGCTCATCCCGTGGCCTGGATTCGTTGAGATCTTCGACAAACATCACATTTCCAACTTGCCGAAACCCAGGCAGGCCAACTACCGCCAGCAGCTCAGGACTCACATCACACCGGCATTCGCCGGCCCCAAGTTGTATCAGATTGGCCCGCTCGAAATTCAGCAGCTCTTCAAGGGCCTCGAAGACGCCGGCATCGCACGCAGTACTCGGAGCGTGATTCGGGGGATTCTGTCGGCTGCGTTCAAGTGTGCGAAGAAGTGGCGGCTCCTCGAAACGGCGAACCCGGTTGCCGAAGTTGAAGTCGGCGGCGGGCCGAAACAGATCCGCCAGTGTCGCATTCCAAGTCTGACGGACGTAGAGCGATTGATGGCTGAGTGTGATGGTGATGTTCCGTTGCTGATCGAGACGCTCTACACCACGAGTATGCGAATCAGCGAAGCCGCGGGCCTGTGCGTCAAGGATCTGGACTTCACACAGGGATTCGCGTCAGTTCGCCGGCGTGATTACCGCGGCGATGTGGGCGACACCAAGAGCGAAGAGGGCACGCGACTGCTGCCGCTGGGGAACGTCCTAGACGCTCTCCACGCTCATGTTGCGGCGAAGAGTCCTGAAGATCGGGTCTTCCTGCACGACGGTGAGCCGATAGTAGACAACCACCTGTTGACCCACTACCTGGACCCGCGACTGATTAAGCTCGGCATTAAATTTCCCGGCTTCGGCTGGCACACGTTCCGCCGTCTTCATCTGACGCTCATGCAACAGCGGGGATTGACGCTCTTCGATCTCCGCCGGCAGGCCGGTCGCGCAGACGTGCGAACCACCCAGACGTACATTCCCGATGATGTGGCTCGGCGTCAGGAGGCAGTAAAGAACCTCCCGAAGATCGTGCCGATCCGCCAAAAGGTAGGCTGATTGTGCGGGCATTGTGCGAGACGCTGCGCCTAAACCCTAGAAACTAAAGGCCGGCTACCTTAAATGCGGTAAAGTCAACCACGAGGGAGGAGTAGAGCGATCTCCAGTCAATCTTCACGTTATCGCATGACCATTAAAAAGCCGAACCAGATTCTCCCTCTGTTTCAGGGTCTGCTGCCGCTCAGTCGCGAGCAGGTCGTGCCCGACATCCTCGCCGGGGTCACGCTGGCGGCCTTGGCACTGCCCGAAGTGCTGGGGTATACCAAAATCGCTGGCACGCCGGTCATCACCGGGATCTATACCATGCTGCTGCCGATGCTGCTCTACGGCACCTTCGGGGCCTCGCGCCATCTCGTGGTAGGGGCGGATTCGGCAACGGCGGCGATCGTCGCGGCCAGCCTTTCTGGCCTGTCGCTGGTGCCGGGCTCGATGGAGTGGCTCGCGCTGGCGCAGGTGCTGGCGCTTCTGGCGGGGGGCGTGCTGCTTTTGGCGCGCGTGCTGCGCTTGGGGTTTCTCGCGGATTTCCTGTCGCACACGGTGCTGACGGGCTTCCTGACCGGAGTCGGCATTCAGGTGGCGGTGGGGCAGCTGGCGGACATGTTGGGCCTGCCCGCCGCGCGCGGCGGCACTACCGCGAAACTCCTGAACCTCCTTGCGCACGCGGGCGAGGCCAACCTGCCGACATTGGCCGTCGCGGCGGCGACGCTCACTGTCATCCTGGGGGCGCATGGGCTGTCGAAGAAAGTCCCGGGCGGGCTCATCGGCGTGGGGGGCGCTATTTTTGCGGCCTCGGTCTTCCATCTCGACAGATCGGGCGTGAAGCTGCTGGGCTCGGTGCCAAACGGCCTCCCCAGCTTCGGCCTGCCGCACGTCCCCTGGAGCTGGACGCTGATCCAGCAACTCCTGCCCTCGGCCGCCGCCATGTTCGTTGTGATCCTAGCCCAGAGCGCCGCGACCTCGCGGGCTTTCGCCGCGATCGAAAATGAGCGCGTAGACGAAAACACCGACATTACGGGACTGGCACTCGCCAATATCGGGGCAGCGCTTTCCGGCACCTTCGTCGTCAACGGCAGCCCGACCAAGACCCAGATGGTTCAGAGCGCGGGTGGGCGCAGCCAGTTGGCGCAATTCGCGGCGAGCTTCATCGCGCTGCTTGTGCTACTGTTCTTCACGCGCCCGCTCGAGCTGCTGCCCGAAGCGGCGCTGGCCGCGATCATCTTTTATATCGGCTTGGATCTCATCGACATCCGCGGCATGCGCCGCATTTTCTCCGCTCGGCCCTCGGAATTCTGGATCGCGCTAATCACGGCCCTCACGGTCGTTTTCGTGGGCGTCGAGCAGAGCATCCTGTTCGCGGTCGTGCTGTCGTTGCTCGACCATACGCGCCAGGGCTTCCGGCCGCATAATTCGGTGGTCGTACGGGACGAAGAGCACGGACTCCGGGCGCAGCCCATCGGCGTGCCGCCCCACGGCAACGGAAGGGGAGGGATGCATTCCTCCTCCTTGCAGGCCAAGCCCGGGCTCCTGATTTACCGCTTTTCGCACAGCATCTACTATGCCAATACCGAGCTGCTGTTCAGCCAGGTGACCGAGCTGCTGGCGGCCGCCGCGCCGCCGCTCGAATGGTTCTGCATCGACGCCGCCGCCATCGACGACATCGATTTCACCGGTGCCGCGACCCTGCGTGCGGTCCACGACACCCTGAGGAAAGCCGGAGTGAAGCTCGTCTTCGCCCACGTTTCGAACGAAGTCCGGGCCACCCTCGAAAAATACGAGATCGCCGGGTTGCTCGACAAGGACGCTCTGTTCGATTCCTTGCGCGCCGTGGTACATGCCTACACGCATACCCGGAGCGGCCATGGCGGATCCTGAGCATAAGGCTTCGCTGATCCCTGTCCCGCCGGGCGGCATTACAGCCAGAACAATTTATCCATCGCCAGGTTCTCGGGCCAGCAATCGGATGAAATAGGGGAAACGGCCTCTCGCAACGGCGATTGAAGACGAGATAAGGCGCTGCTCGAAGCCAATCCGCGGGCCTGGCTGCCGGCAATGTCGACAAAAACCAGCTGGCGTCGGACTTCGCGCTCTGACCAGTCCCACGAGCCGGCGTTGTTCACCGACGTGATAGCGGCCAAATCGGAAACGCCCTGGAAAAGTCAACTCCGGTGGAAAGTCTTAGCTGGGGTCTCCTTCACAACCTACCGCATCAGCTCCGACGTAAGAACATCCCGAAGCTGGAGCCGGGCTCGGAGGAGACAGACCTTAACCGCTGGGACGGAGCGGCTTAAGATCTCAGCGACGAGCTCGACTGAGATTTCCTCGATATCGTGGAGCACGAAGACCGCTCGACACATTGGATCAAGACTCCGCATGCCGTGCTCCAATATGCTCGCCGGTTCCCGCGGATCGTGCTGCTGATTGCTATTCCCCCAAACGGAAAGTTCACGAATCACCACGTCTTCGCATGACTCGACGACTTCATCGAGACGCGGACGGCCCTCGCCCCAGCGGTGGGGTCTCAGGAATGCCTTCTTTACCGCAATGGTCAAGAGCCGGACCCAAAACTCCTCGTCTTCCTCACATCCATCCCAATCTGAGCAAACCTCTAGAAACGTCTCGATTAGGACATCCTCCGCATCACTATCATTCTGCGTAATGTGTTTCGCGATAGAGAAGACACGGCGCCCAAAAAGCTTCAGCAGCTCAGAAAGGGCCCAATTCTCCCTCGCTTTCGCGTGCCCGGCCCAAACGGCTTCAACAGAGATCATTGCGGTGCTCATTCGATTCAATCCCTCCAAATTCGATCCTTCCTACTCTTATGACGAATGACAATGTCGGAAATCGACATCTTTGTTTTCCTAGGTGAACCAGATCGTCCCGGTTTTCTGTGGAGACGATCCGAGAATCACGACCCGGGGGATGGCCGGTATCGGACAACGGAACGATTTCCGGGGATGCTTGACTCGTCTTCAAGCGCACGTGAACCTGACGGTGGGATGCCCAGCTCGAAGACAGTGAGTCAGCCGATGGTGCCCCGTTTGTTCGCGCTGCTTGAGGATCGAGGTTCAATCCGGCCGCAGCAACTCAGCTTCGTGTTTGCACGACCAACAAACATTGATTCTGTGCCACGAGTGTTCCTGATCTCGATCGATTCCCATTAGGTTGGCCGAGAGCAACGAGCCGACCTGCGCGAGGTCTTTGGCGCTCGGATCGCCCAGTTCCGAGAACCCGATAGGCTAGCGATGTCCGTGGGGGAGGAGAGGCGTTCGGCGCGGCATCTTCGGTCGAAGGAGTAGACCGCCTCGCCCACACCGACCGACCACGACCGGGAATCAATTCGCCGGGGGGCTACCCGAGGCAGGCTGGTCGGAACGGGTGTCGAAGCGAATGTCGACCATGGCGTCCTTGCCGAACTTCACCTGCGCGCCACGCGTGATGACAGTCGAGAACAGTGACCAAGCCATTCCGTAATAGCCAAACGCGGTGCCCACGTAGCGCGAGCTTTGTGAAATCCCCATCCCCAGCAGGCCGAAACCGAAGCCACCTCCGAGCGTTCGCCCTCCCACATTCTGGCTTTGTCCGACGACCTGATGGGTTTGGTTGCGGATCGGGTCATTATCACCCGCCCGCCGCGCCACCATCACAGCGGCGGCGGCCGCCAGAAAGCGGGTCTTCGATTCCTTGGCCTGCACCCCGCCTTCGCCATCCACTTTGAGCGGAGTCTTGCCGGTGTTTTCTGCGGCCTGCAGGTTGGCTTCGGTGCGTATCTTAAGTTCCTGCTGCGCAGGCCGCTGCGCGGCGGCGAGCGGAGTCGGCGGCATGTTCTGCTGTAAACGAACCACTTCGTCAGGCAGGACGATTTCGTGGAAATTGAAGCGCAGGTGGCCGCTGCGATGGAACCAGCGGGCGGGCCGCACCGTTGCCACAGCGCCTTCGAGGCGCGTCCCCTCGGGCAGAATCAGCTGGCGATCGGCCGAGTACACCGGTTCGGCGAGCACCGCTTCTACCTTTTCTCCCGGCTTGGAGAATGCCGAATCGAGCGGAGTGATGAGCCGGGCGTGCGCCACCGCATCGGCCGGCGGCTGGGCCCCGATTCGCGCCAGAGATCCGGGCGGCAACGGCTCGGACCCGAAGCTGAGCGGCTCCATCAGTTCGGCGTCAAAGCGCGTTCCCTTGCGGACATACTGCGGATGATAGGGCAGTTTGGCCATGAGGTAATCTTCGACCTTTTCTCTTTTGTCCGGACCGCGCATCAGCTCCGGAATGCTGCGGGCGCGGTCGATCTGGCCCTGGATGGCATCCTGCACTTTCTGTTTTCCGGTGCCCAGCACGCCGGTGTTTTGCGGCTGCCTGGCGCCGGCATTCTGCCTCTTCGGCGGACGCGGCGAATAGATGGAATTGAGTCCCAGGTTTGTCGCCGTCTTCACGGGCACCAACTGGCCATCGGGCATGGCCAAGGTGGTGAATTCGATAGGCGCGGTGTGCAACGGTGTGAAATCACCGCCCAGCATGGCACGCAGCCGCGCGGTTTTGGAAAGCGGCCTGACCCCGGAAACTCGGCCGAGAACGACCGTTCCGGCCGGGACGACCTGGTGGTCGAAGCTGTAGACCGGGTCGAAGACTTTGGCTTCGACCGGCGCGCCTTCGCGCTTCGGCACACGCCGGGTGAGGTACAGGCGCAGCGGCACTCCGGCAGGAACGACTAGCGGAACCTGCTGAGGGGCCTGTTCGGCCGCAAAGCTATATGGTGAGAAAAGGACCAAACCGAGAATGCCCGTTCGAAGATACATAGCCTCTCTGACGGACGGCGGTGATTTAGCGGGTACTTAAAAGAATACCCGTTTACCCTTCCAGTCAGATTCGAAACTACGCGCGGGATTTCGGCTGCCGTCAGGGGACCTAGTTGGATCCGAGCGGGTCCTTGCGTCTCATTGCACTGACGACGATCGGCTATCAGCTAGAATTCGCCAGGATCAGCGCCAAACACGCCGGGCGCCCTCCCAGTATGACGGGCAGGGGCAACGGGCGACGAGGACTGTGGGCGGCGGATCACCACGTACGTCTTCGAATCCGTTCGGTAAACCTTGCGGCGGAGGAGGAAGCGCAACGTCGGCTCCCGGTGTGCGGTGCTGTCTATCGGAAGGCAAGATCCCCCAGATGAAAGGCCACCTGAAAAGATGACGTTCGTTTACCCACGAATGCGACCGCTGGGCGAATAACAGGATTTTGCAGGCGGTCTCGGCGCTCGCTATAAATCAGTTCACGCGCGATCTAGGCGGCAGCTTTGGTTCCGTGCGAGACACGCTCGTCACATCATCGGAAGAGATTGGGGGTGGCTGGCGTATTGGAAGGAGCTGTCTCATGATTCCGTGCGGTTGACGGATTTGAGGACGCGACGAGACGCCCTCTTCAAATCCGAATGCACTTCCCAACGTGATGGCGGTGCAGGCACAGTGGGCGACAGTGGAGAGGGAACAGGCCGAGTTCGTGAATCGCGTGACAAACGAATCCCTGGAAAAGTTGCGTCCTTTCGGTACAACACAAATCGGCTTGCGCACCTAACGCAACACCTGATGAACCACTCCGCCTACCTTCGGGATCAAATCTCACTGATGTTGCGGCAGCTTGAGGTCGAGCCACCGGCCACGGACTTTCACGATGTTTCTAGTAGAGATTCCCCGTAGATGCGGCAATGGCACATTAGACATTAGAGTTACTCGAGCCCTGCGTCAGCACCTATCGAGCGCAACAAACATCCGTAACGTTATGCCTAGCCATCCGGCACGTTAAAACCACCAGCCCAAACCCTGCTTGGACCCGATAGCAGCGTCTTGCTACTCCTACTGAGCCGGTTGAGGGGCACCGTGCTGCTGGGCAAGTAATTTAAGGCGCACCGCTTGCGCGCATTCATCTTCAATTTTGAAGTAGCGCGCTACTGCCGCGGCGCCGACGTCGAGGGGATGCGCCTCACCGGGTCTCCGGTCGGCCAGCCTCCTGAGCTTGAGAGCAGCACCATCAAACTGAGACTGGTTTCCCAATATGATGGTGGCGCCCGCGGCGGCCGCGGTGGCTGCAAATTTCCGCTCCGAAGCCAGGTAGGTGTCAAAATGCGGCACGTCGTTCACGAAATTGAATTCGGTACCGCCTGAATAAGCGACGGTCAGCGGCTTGCTGTGGTCATGCACCTGGAAGACGCCGGAAATTGTCCCGGGAGTATGGCCAGGCATTAGATATAGGGTAACGCTTCTGTCGCCGAGCGTGATCCTCATGCCGTCGGTGGCGACTATGTCACGCTTGGGCTTGCCCTTGGGGAAACCATTGACGGATTGGTCGACCAGATCCCAATCGCCCGCTCCCATGACAATACGCGCGCCATACCGCTCTTGCATGAGCTTCGCGCCGCCGACTTCGTTTTCATGGGCATGGGAAATAATGACGTATTTCACCTTGGCGGGATCGAGCCCGAGCTTTTTCAGGCCGCCGACGATAACCTCCTCGGCGTCATAAACGCTCTGTGTGTCGTAAAGGATAATTCCGTCGCTGGTGGTAAGCGCCCAAGTCGAACGGGAAGGCGTGCCCATCCAATACAGGTCGTCGAAAGCTCTCTTCGGCTCGAGGTAGGCGCTTGTCCGATTGGGGTTCATCCGGGGTGCCGGAGCGTCTGGCCGAGCGGGGGCATTGAGCGGCGCGACGCAGATTGCGGTGACCAGGCCGTAGAAATCGGGGGTATTGTCGCGGCCCCCCGCGGCGTTCTTGCCAGCCGCAAGATGACCTTCAATCGAGTCCAGCACGGGCCGCGCGGTTTGAGCAGTGGCGGCGCTCACCAAGGCCAACACCGCAAGCGCAAGAAGTGTTCCATTTGGAAGTACACATAATGTTTCCCCTGGATCTTGTGTTTTCGGCATAGTCGACTTGCTCCATCGCAAACGTCGTGACTCGTGAATACGGTCGGGAGACTGAGCGTCTCAGGTGGTGCTGCATGAGTTAACCGCGGCGCGGCCATCCGCAAACAAGCCTGCGAGCCTCCTCTCGCATGGCACCTCCTCGGACGCCATATTAGCAGGCCCGCTCGCCCGGTGGGCCGGGGCTCCGCCGCCCTGGCGCAATGCGATAACCTTGTGATTTCGGCCCAAAAGGGGGTGTGCCATGCTCAACAAAGCCAACGTCTCCGTCTCGGCCCTACTGATCGCGACCGCGCTTCATGCACAGTCACCCGCGTCTTCGGCCCCGCCCACCGGCGCCTGGCTCAAGGCCGGAGGCAATCTTTACAGCCAGAATTTCTCACCGCTCGCACAGATCAACCGGCGGAATGTAGCCGACTTGAAGGCGGTCTGGCGCACGCGGCTGGACGGTTCCGGCGTCGGCGCAAAGTACTCCGGCGAAGCCCAACCGGTGTTCTACCAGGGTGTGGTCTACGTTGTTACGGGGGCCGATGACGTGTTCGCCACCAGCGTCGCCACGGGCGAAGTGCTTTGGAAATACCACTCCGATCTGGATTCGTCGATCTCCACCGTGTGCTGCGGCTGGACCAGCCGCGGCCTTGCGCTGGGCGAAGGGAAAGTTTTCGTGGGACAGTTGGACGGCCGCCTGGTAGCCCTGGACCAGAAGACCGGCGAGCGTGCCTGGTCCATCCAAGCCGAGCGCTGGCAGGAGGGACTCACGATTACGGCTGCGCCGCTCTACTACGACGGCCTTGTCATCGTGGGCTTTGCCGGTGGCGAGAACGGCACGCGTGGACGCGTAAAAGCGTACGACGCCAAGGAGGGCCGCCTGGTGTGGACGTTTTATACCATCCCCGGCCCCGGCGAGATCGGCCACGACACCTGGCCTCAGGATAACGACGCGTGGAAACACGGCGGAGCCACGGTTTGGCAAACTCCGGCCGTCGATCCCGACCTCGGTCTCATCTATTTCACCACCGGCAATCCGGGGCCTGATTTCAACGGTCGTATCCGCCTCGGCGACAATTTGTTCTCTGTTTCCATGGTTGCCCTGGAGGCCAGCACCGGAAAATACCGCTGGCACTTCCAGCAGGTGCATCACGACATCTGGGATTACGATTCGCCCAACCCCGTCATGTTATTTGATGTGATGCTGAACGGCCGCCTGCGCAAAGCCGCCGCGGAGGCCAGCAAAACCGGGTGGGTGTACATCCTGGACCGCACTACCGGAAAGCCCCTGATTGGCATCGACGAAAAACCGGTTGCCCAGGATCCGCGCCAGCTCACCTCGCCAACTCAGCCTTTCCCGCGCGGTGATGCGTTCGTACCGCACGAGATTGACATTCCGCCTGAAGATTATCCGCTGGTCAATCGAGGCCGCATCTTCACTCCTTTTTGGACGGATGGAGTAGTCGCCAAGCCGTCCCCGCGCGGCGGGGCCAACTGGCCTCCCAGCTCCTACGATCCGGCCAGCAATTACTACTACGTGTGCGGCACCGACGGCATCAACCTCTTCAAAGGCGGGGTGG
>JAGWQP010000491.1 GCA_028876805.1 Acidobacteriota bacterium
AGCCGGTATACGGCACCGGTACCGTGTTCCAAATGAGAACGCACGCCAGGATGGTGCTGGCGCCGCTCGCTGCCACCGACAGGCCGCCTTGCTCGAATGCCTCGATCTTCCCGCCGTGCCAGCGTGAACGCAGTGCAAATAGGTAGGCGGCCGCCAACGCAATCGCCAAGCCAGAACACGCCATCGGCAAGCCAGAGACGGTGTAAACGTAGGCTGTGACCAACGAGCCGGTCGCCGCCAGCGTATACGCCTGCATTCGAAATTGCAACAACTGTCGGTGCAACCCGAGCTCCAGCAACAGGAGCGCCAAAACGAGCCAGGAAGCTCCCAGGTAGTGGCCGGGGACCTCTGCTGCCAGCACGACGGCGACGATAGCTGCTGCGAGCGAGCTGAAGATTGCAGTTGGCCTTCGCAGCACCTGGCTCGTATAAAACCGATTGACATAGAAGAGGAGGGCGTGGAAGAGCGCCGGCAACGTCCGGCTCCAGGTGGTGTGGCCGAGAATCCGGATCTGGGCGGAATTGATGTCGCCGAGGGCGAGACGCGCAAGCGAAAACCCGAAAGCGGTCGCTCCCGAGCGCCGCAGAAAGGGAGCGCGGAAACGGACCCCGGCAAGATAGAGCATTTCGGCTTCGAGCGCTACCCCGATGCTCGCCCAGACTCCGGGTAACCGGAGGAAGATTGCGAGTCCCGTGAGTACCGCCGAGACGCCTATGGCGCCTTCATAGCTCCCCTGTTGCAAGCGCGCTAGAAGTCCGCTGCCGGGCTCGAACGAGGGGGGCGGGCGTAGCACGATACGCGTCATCGCGGTCGCCAGATAGAGCGCCGCTCCGTACGCCGACGCCAACCAAACCAGGTCTGGCGCGTTTCGCACCCACAGCGTATAGAAAAGTGACAGGAACGCGGCTGCATTCAGAGCCACCATCCACTTAACGCCGCCTGAAACAACGCGCTTGTCTACGCGCAGCAGATCAAAGATTTCAAACAGCAGCCAATAAGTCAGCAACAAAGCCTGTGTGGAGGCGAGCGGCGCGTTCGAGCCGAGGTGCAAAATGGATGTGGCATAGGTCGACACCAGCCCGAACAAGGCCAGGGGGTTCCACTCGGCCCGATTGCTCACATAGAGCAACGACGCTGCCAGCGGGACCAGGCCCGCCAACGCAAGCGGCGAAGGCGTCGCTGCCAGCGCCCCAAAAGCAGCTAAATACGCCGTCGCGGTCACCGCCTGTGTCCGATAACGCAGGGCATGGGCGATCATTGCGAGCGCCACCAGAAGGGGGCCGAGCGAGCCGGCCAGAGGGTTGTGGATAATCTGCGCCGCGGGTAGCGCGTAAATTGCGTAGGAGGTGGCGTACAAGCCAGCCCAGCCCGCGCCAATCAGCCCGCGAGCCCACACCTGATTCCGTGCGCGCTTGTCTGTCCAGAATCCCCCCGCCAGTACCGCGCCGCTTGACGCCAAAGCCAACACCGATCGGCCCGGGGCCGCAAGGCGGTCGAATGAATACACGAGAGACAGTGCCACCCCAACCGCCAGCAGAATGGCGCCGGCTTTAATCCACCGACTTGCACCAGCAGTCGATTCCCACTCCGAGCTCCACGGCGCGGCGCCCAGCCGTTCGCGCCAGCCGGCGTGCATCGGAGGAGCCGTGAAGCGCGGTTCGAATGGAGGGGAGGGCACCCCAGGAGGCCGGAACGGGGACGGCACCGGAAGGGCCGGCGGCACCCGGGATGGGCCATTGGCATGTGCTCCCCCTTGAGGCAGGGCTAACCCGGCCGGTGGCGCGGTCAAAGCAGGTGGGTCCCGGCGCGGTGGTGCCGGCGGCAACAACCGTGCGAAGCTTTGCTCCATCCGGAAGATCCGACTCGTTAGCTCCCGTACTTGGGTTTGGTTTGCGGTGACTTCCTCGATCCT
>JAGWQP010000492.1 GCA_028876805.1 Acidobacteriota bacterium
GGTATATGTGACCATCGCCTTGTCCGGCGCCTGCGCCTTGGGCGCGGAGGTGATCTGGACGCGTCTGGTAGGCATGATGCTTGGCTCGACGGTGTATGTGTTCTCGATCATCCTGGCGGTGTTTCTGATGGGGCTCGGGGCGGGCAGCGGCGCTGCCTCGTGGCTCGTGCGCGTCCGGCCCGGCCCACGATCTGCCAGCTTGGCGCTCGGCTGGGGCCAGATCCTGCTTTCGGCCGCGATCGCCTGGACCGCCTACATGATCGCGCACTGGATGCCGTTGCTGCCCAATGGCACCTTGCTCAACGGAGCGCCGTGGCAGACCTTCCGCGTGGATTTCTTCCGTTGTCTGGTTGCCATTCTGCCGCCAACACTGCTATGGGGAGCGAGCTTTCCTCTGGCCTGCGCCGCGGCGGTGGCGGCGCCGGGCGAGGACTCAGGGCGCGTGGTCGGGGGGATATATGCCGCCAACACGCTCGGCGCGATCGCGGGATCTCTCAGCGTCAGCCTGGTGCTGGTCCCGTGGATCGGCACACAACAAGCGCAGCGTGTTCTGTTGCTGGTCTCCGCGCTCAGCGCGTGGTTCGTGCTGACACCGCGTTCACGGGCGCTGCGGCTGGCGGCATCGGTCGGGGCTGCGTGCCTGCTGGCCTGGACCGTCGATCCGATTCCCGCGAAAGTCATCGCCTACGGGAGGCGGGCGGCGGTCGCCGACGGCAAGGTTCTCTACGCGAAGGAAGGACGCAACTCTTCGGTGGCGATTACGATGTGGAGCGACGGCGCGACTGAGGTCGACGTCAATGGCCACGTCGAGGCGACCACCGAACCCTACGACATGAAACTGCAGCGGATGGTCGGCCACCTGCCGGCCCTGCTGCACCCGAATCCGCGGTCGGTGCTGAGCATCGGATTCGGCGCCGGCGTCTCGGCCGGCGCCTTCACCAGATACCCTGGCATTCAGCACATCACGGTGTGTGAGATCGAGCCGATCATCCCGCCCACCTCCACCCGCTATTTCGCGGACCAGGATTACGACGTGCTGCACAATCCGCGCACGCGCCTGGTCTACGATGACGCCCGGCACTTCATCCTGACGACTTCGGAAAAATTCGATATCATCGCTTCCGACCCGCTGGACGTGTTCGTCAAAGGCACAGCCGCCATCTATTCGAAGGAGTATTTCGAGGCCGTCAAGCAGCACCTGAAGCCCGGTGGTCTTTTCAGCTTGTACGTGCCGCTCTACGAAACCGATGAGCGAACGATCAAAAGCGAACTGGCCACGTTTTTCTCGGCATTCCCCCAGGGCACTGTCTGGGCGAACCTGCGCGATGGCGAGGGGTACGACATGGTGTTCCTGGGACAGCACGAGCCTCTCAAAATCAATCTGGATGAAGTCGACGAGCGGCTGAAGCGCCCCGATTACGGGCCCGTGGCGGAGTCGCTGCGCGAAGTCGGCGCCGGATCCGCCGTGGAACTGCTCTCGGCTTACGCCGGACGGGCTTCGGACCTCGAGCCTTGGATCCGCGGCGCGGACATCAATCGCGATCGCAACCTGCGCCTGCAATATCTAGGCGGTTGGGGCATCAATTCGGCGATGGCAGACTATCTGTATCGCGAGATGCTGCGTTACCGCAGGCTGCCGGTCGGTATTTTCACTGGTTCGCCCGAGCGCGTCCGATCCTTGCTGGGCACGATGGATGCCGGCGGGTAGGGGCGCCTTATCGGGAGTTCCGATAGGCGAGGTCCAGCAGTTCGACCACGTGATAGACACGCTGACTGGTACCGTACATCCGCACGCCGGCTTCGAGTTGCAGCATACAGCCAGGATTGGCCGTCGCAATCAATGAGGCGCCGGTCGCGTTCACATCCTCCATCTTACGGCGCAGAATCTGCATCGACAGCGCATTGTGAACGATATTGTAGATGCCGGCACTGCCGCAGCAGACATCGGCATACGGCATCTCGCGGAATTGCAGCTCGGGGATTTTGGCCAGTAACTGCCGCGGGGCGTTGCGGATTTTCTGGCCGTGGACCAGGTGGCAGGAGTCCTGGTACGTCACTGTGGCGTGGATCGGGCCCAGGTTAGGATTCAGCTCGATCGAAGCCAGAAACTCGGTCACGTCGAGCATTCGCGCCTTAAACTGGCGCGCTTTCTCGCGATAGGCGCCATCTTCGTGGAGCAACTCGTCGTACTCCTTAAGCGTGGCGCCGCAGCCGGCGGCGTTGGTGATGATGGCGTCGAAGTTCCCGCCCACGACGGCATCAATGTTGCGCCGGGCGAGCTCGCGGGCCTCGTCGCGAAGGCCGGCGTGGACGTGCAAAGCGCCGCAGCAGCCCTGGTCCTCGGGCACCACCACTTCGCAGCCGTTCTTCTGGAGCACGCGCACGGTGGCCTCGTTGAGGCGGGCAAAGCAGATGTTGGCTATGCAGCCGGCCAGAAAGGCGACGCGGTGACGCCGCTGCCGGCCTAGGGCAGGGAACGTGCGCCCGATCTGGCTGAAGAAAAACGGCGGCTCCGCCGCGGGTGCAAGACGCTCGACATTTCCCAGGCTGCCCAGCAGTTTCAGGATTCCGACAGCATGCATCAGCGCCTGCAGCCCGCAAGCCTCGTACAGGTAGAACACGGTTCCCGCAAAGGTCAGCGCGGCGCGCGAGGGCAGCAACCGGCGAAAAGCGAAGCCGCGTACCAGGCGGCTCACAAGCCCGTGGCGGGTCCGCGATTCGATCTCCGCGCGGGCGGCCTCGACCAGGCGTCCGTACTCGACGCCCGAGGGGCAGGCCGTTTCGCAGCCGCGGCAGGCCAGGCACAGGCTGATATGTTTCTGATAGGAGGGCGTAATGGGGCTGCCATTCGACACTTGGACCATCTGGTAGATTCGGCCGCGCGGGGAATCCATCTCCAGTCCGAGCTCGCGATAGGTAGGACAGGCGTTGAGGCAGAGACCGCAGTGGACACAGCGGTCGAGATCGACCTGCTGAGGCCCGTACGGAGTCAAATTAGATAAGGCGATAGAGACGGCCACGGTTCAATAGATTCGACGGGTCAAACAGCTTCTTGATCTGCTTCATTATCTCCAAATCGCGGCCCGGCGCAGGCCACAGCTCCAGGGACGTTTTTCGTGACTGAGGGGCGAACTCGATGACCGCCCTCCACCCCTTGGCGACGGCCCCCGCGATCCACGCGTCGGCCGCATCGCAGCCTTCGAAATAGCCGTAGCAAACACCCGAACCGGCGCGCGCGAGCGCGGGCCCCGGGAAGGAGGCCAGTACTTCGCCAACCCCCTTCAACTTGCAAGAAGCGCGCACCACCGCACCATCGGCGTACTGTTCCAGGTGCCGCGGCGTAAGGTTCTGGATGTAACGCCATAGGGTTTCCTGGCGGTCACTGTCGAGCGCCACACCGGTGGACACGTTGGCGAGTTCGCGCTCGTAGCGGTCCACCGCCGCGGAGTTGCCGCCGGCTCGGATGGCGAGCGTCCAGCTCCGGCTTCCCACGGCTTTGGCCGCCGCCGGATTCAGCAGGTCGATGGCGGACGGTTGGAGCGGGCCATAGAGGATGCGATCGCGGGCGGCGATCGCGGCGGCCAGAGAATCGAAGGCCAGCAGGAAGCTGCGTTCCTCGTCCGGAGCGGGGATCAGCTTGAAATTCACCACCGCCACAGCCGCCAGGGTACCGAACGAGCCGATCAGCAGCTTGGCGATGTCCAGACCGGCGACGTTTTTCACGACCATGCCCCCCGACTGCGCCACCTTCCCTTCCAGCGTGGCAAACTTCATGCCGATCACTAAGTCGCGCGCCGAGCCGTAGAGCCGGCGCCGCGGACCACTTGAGTTGGAGGCAATGACGCCCCCAACGGTGGCATTTTCTGCAAACGGGGGGTCAAGCGGGATCATCTGCCGGTTCGATGCCAGCAGATGTGTCAGCTGGCTCCAGCGGAGGCCGGCTTCGACGCTGATCGTGAGGTCGCGCGGTTCATATTCCAAAACGTGGTTCAGAGCGGCCGTCGAGATGGAAATCTCGCCTGCCTCGACGGGGCCCCCCATGCGCTGTTTGGTCGAATTTCCCCATAGCGTGATGCTGTGGCCGCGTCCGGCGGCCTCTTGGAGCACCCCTGCCAGTTCCAGCGGGGTTTTTGGAAGGAGCACTTCTTATAATGATAGGCCATGGCGACCCTCTACGCCGGCACTTCCGGCTTCGCTTATGCGGCATGGAAACCCGGCTTTTACCCCCCCAAGACGCCTTCCCATCAGTTCCTCAAACATTACGCCGAGCGCCTCAACTGCGTTGAGATCAATTACACCTTTCGGCGGCTGCCCTCGGCTTCGACGCTTGAGGGATGGGTCGAGCAGACGCCGCCCGGATTCGTCTTCGCGGTCAAGGCCAACCAGCGGATTACGCATATTCTGCGCCTTAAGAACGCTCAGTCGGCGACGGAGGTTTTTCTCAAGGCAATCGACCCGCTGCGCACTTCGCGCCGGCTCGGACCGGTGCTCTTCCAGTTGCCGCCGCAGCTGAAGTGCGACACCGCCCTGCTCGGAACTTACTTGGAGCTGCTGCCCAAAGGGATGCGCTACGCATTCGAATTCCGCCACGCCTCCTGGCTGGCGGAAGAAGTCTATGCCGAATTACGACAGCGCAACATCGCGCTGTGCGTGGCGGAGTCGGAGAAGCTGGAGGTGCCGGAGGTAATCACGGCCGACTTCGTCTACTACCGCTTGCGCAAGCCGGATTACACCGAACAAGACGTGGATGCCTTCGCCGCGCGGGCCAGGGAACTGCTAGCGGCCGGCCGCGACTTGTACTTGATGTTCAAACACGAACAGACTCCCCAAGGAGCGTTGAACGCCGAGCAGTTGCTGAAGAAGGCGTCATGAACAAGCTGGCCGGCGGCGGCGCCCACCTTGGAGGTAAGGCGGAAAGCCTTCGGCCACTTACGAGACCCGGCTCTTGGGCTCGCGCTTCTTCGGTTCGGCTTCGGCCGGCGATTCCTCTTGCGCTTGGGCGGCGGTCGCTACCGCGGCCGGCTTGCGTTTTTCGGCCAGGCTCTTCTTCAGCGCTTCCATGATGTCGATTACCGGAGCCACGTGCGTTTCGGGCGTCGCCACGATGTTCTCGCCTTCGATTTTGGCCTCGATCATCTTCTGCAGATTCTCGCGGTAGGCGTCGTGGTACTTCTGCGGCTCAAATTCGGCCTCGAGCGACGAAATAAGCATCTTGGCTAGGTCGAGTTCCTTGTCCTTCACCAGGCTCGTATCGGTCCGGAACTCATCCACCTCGCGGATCTCGTCCTGGTAGTACATGGTGTGGGACAGGATTCCCTTGAGGCCAGGCCGCAGAATGATGATATGCTCCCGATTGTGCATCGCCACCTTCGCCACCGCGTAGTAAGCCGACTGCCGGAGGGCCTCGTAGAGCAGCGCGTAGGGCTTCTCGCCGCCCTCATCCGGCGCTACATAGTAGGAACTCTCCAGGTAGATGGCGTCCACCTGATCCGCCTTGACGAATTCGAGGATCTCCATCACCTTGGCGGTTTTGGGCGCCACCTTCTTGATGTCCTCGTCTTCAATCACCACGTAGCGATCTTTCTCGTACTCGTATCCTTTGACCAGTTCGCTGCGCGCGACAGGTTTGTCTTCGCTCTGGCAGTAGGTGACCTGGCGGATGCGCGAATGGTCATCCTTGTGCAGCAGGTTGAAGCTGACGGTTTCACTGCGCGCGGCGCTAAACAGCCGGATCGGAAACGAAACCAGACCGAAGGTCAGATGACCTCTCCAGACGCTCGATGCCATAGGAATCACTCCTCACCCGGAGGTGCGGTTTCAAGGTAGCATGTAAATGGAATGAAATCAAGCGCTTATGGCTCTTGAGGAATACGCAGCCAAACGCCGGTTCCAGAAAACGCCGGAACCCGCACCCGGGCCAGTCGACAGCGCGCGCGCGACGAACTATTTTTGTGTGCAGCGTCACGACGCCACCCGCCTGCATTACGACTTCCGCCTGGAGATCGACGGTGTCCTGAAATCGTGGGCCGTGCCGAAGGGCCCGACGCTCGACCCGACGGTGAAACATTTTGCGGCGCACGTCGAAGATCACCCCGTCGAGTACGGCGATTTCGAGGGTACCATCCCGGCGGGAAATTACGGCGCGGGCAGCGTGATGCTCTGGGACCGCGGTAGTTTCGAACTGCTCGACGAGGCGAGCGGCGCTCGACAGCTCGCACGCGGCGATTTGAAGTTTCGTCTCGACGGAGAAAAGCTGAAGGGCGACTTCGCAATCGTGCACATGAAGGGGCGCGGCAAAGGCAACGAATGGCTGCTCATCAAAAAGCGCGATCAATTCGCCGTGCCGGGTTGGGACGTCGAAGCCCACGCGTACAGCGTGCTGTCGGGGCGCACGCAGGAAGAAATCGCCCGCAACCTGCCGGCGCGCGAGACCAAACGCCCAACCTCCGGCGCCTCCGATCGGGTCTGGGCGACGAGTCGCCCGGCTAAGCGCGCCACGAAACTGGCAAAGGCCACCACCACGGCATCCGCTGCTCCACCCAACCAAAGGGCACCGCTTGACCCTTCCCAACTGAAAGGCGCGCTTCGTGCGGAGATTCCCGCCGCCATCGAGCCCATGATGGCCACTCTGGTGGAGCGGCCGCCCGCGGGGCCGGATTGGCTGTTTGAGGTGAAGTGGGATGGCGTTCGGGCCCTGGCCTTCGTGGATCACGAGGAGGTACGGCTGCAGTCCCGCAGCGGTCTGAATTGTGAGCGGCAGTATCCGGAGCTGGCGGTGATCCACCACCAGATTGCGGCCCGGCAAGCGGTGCTCGACGGGGAAATCGCTGTGATCGATCCCCAGGGGGTCTCGCGGTTCCACCTGATCCAACCGCGCATCGCGAACACCGACCCCAATGCCATTGCCCACCTCGTGCGGTCCACCCCGGTCGTGTACTTCGTGTTCGACCTCGTCTACCTGGACGGGTATGATCTGCGCAACGTCGCGCTCCGGGAGCGTCGCAAGGCGCTCGAGGCCTTGATCGTGCCGAACGGCGTGCTGAAGGTTTCGGCGGCCTTTCCGGCGGCCGGCCAGGAGATGCTGGAAGCGGCTCGCGAGCACGGTCTGGAGGGGATCATCGCCAAGCACGCAGCCAGCCGATACGAATCGAAGCGCAGCCGCGATTGGCTGAAGATCAAAATCGTCACCGAACAGGAGTTTGTCATCGGCGGATTCACTGAGCCGCAGGGCGACCGCGACTATCTGGGTGCGCTCGTGGTGGGCATCTATGAAGACAAAAAGCTGCGGTGGGTCGGAAATGTCGGGACTGGGTTCGACCGAAAAACTCTGGCTGAACTTCACCGCCGGCTCTCACCGCTCGCGACCGAAGCGTGCCCCTTTGCCGAGCGTCCCAAGCCGGACCGGGGCATCACGTGGGTGCGGCCGGAGCTCGCCTGCCAGGTGAAGTACGCCAACTGGACGCCCGACAAACACCTGCGCGCGCCCGTATATTTGGGACTGAGGAGCGACGTCGACGCGCGGCAGGTATCGCGCGAGCACCCCGAGGTCTTCCTCCCGAGTGGGAAGGAGGCTACCTGCTCGATCGACGGCCACATGCTCAAGTTCACCAACCTGAACAAAGTCTTCTACCCGGCCGAAGGCTACACCAAGCGCGACGTTTTGAATTACTATGCCGCCATCGCCGATCTGATTCTGCCGCACCTGTTGGACCGGCCGCTCTCGTTGCGGCGGTATCCCAACGGGATCCAGGGCGAGTCTTTCTTCCAGAAGAATGTTCCGGAGGCATTCGCGTCGTGGTTGCGCACCGAGCTGATCGCCTCCGACCACACTGAGAAGCCGATCAACTACGTATTTGCCGGCGATACCTCGAGTCTGCTGTACCTGGTCAACCTGGGGTGTATCGACCACAACCCGTGGATTAGCCGTTCGCCCGGTCTCGACCACCCGGACTTCGTTCTGATCGATCTGGACCCCCAGGAGTGCCCGTTTGAGATGATCGTCGACGCCGCACGGCTGGTCAACGAGGTGCTGGACGAGATCGGACTCGCCGGGTATCCCAAGAC
>JAGWQP010000046.1 GCA_028876805.1 Acidobacteriota bacterium
CACGTGCGCGTACTGTGGCGTAGGCTGCTCGTTCAAGGCCGAGCTGAGAGGCAACGAAGTGGTCCGCATGGTGCCTCATAAGGACGGCAAAGCCAACCACGGCCACTCGTGCGTGAAAGGCCGCTTCGCCTGGGGCTATGCTACGCACAAAGACCGGCATCCTCAAGCCTATGATCCGCGCCAAGATCACCGACGCGTGGCGCGAGGTCAGTTGGGAAGAAGCGATGGGCCATACCGCGAGCGAGTTCAAGCGAATTCAGGCCCAATACGGACGCGATTCGATCGGAGGCATTACTTCCTCGCGCTGCACCGACGAAGAGACTTACCTGGTGCAGAAGAGGGTGCGTGCGGCCTTCGGCAACAACAACGTGGACACCTGCGCCCGGGTCTGCCATTCGCCGACAGGCTATGGCCTAAAGAATACGTTTGGAACCTCGGCAGGCACCCAGGATTTTGATTCGGTGGACGACGCCGACGTGATCATGGTCATCGGCGCCAATCCGACCGACGCGCATCCGGTCTTCGCTTCGCATTTGAAGCGGCGTCTGCGCCAGGGCGCAAGGCTAACTAATCGTAGTCGACCCGCGCCGCATCGACCTGGTCGAGACGCCCCATGTGCGTGCGGATTATCACCTGCCACTGCGACCGGGCACCAACGTGGCCATGATCAACGCTATGGCCCACGTGGTGGTGACCGAGGGCCTCGTGGTCGAAAACTTCGTCAACGAACGCTGTGACCTGGCGGCCTTCGAGCAGTGGCGCGCGTTTATCTTGGAACAACGCAATTCGCCGGAGGCGTTGGAAACCGTCACGGGCGTCCCGGCAGGGGATATTCGAGCCGCGGCTCGGCTGTACGCGACGGGCGGGAATGCGGCCATCTACTACGGCTTGGGAGTCACCGAACACAGCCAGGGCTCGACCATGGTAATTGGCATGGCCAACCTGGCCATGGCTACCGGCAATCTCGGCCGGCGGGGTGTAGGCGTCAATCCGCTGCGCGGCCAGAACAACGTACAGGGCTCCTGCGATATCGGATCGTTTCCGCACGAGTTCTCCGGCTACCGCCACGTGTCCGATGATGCCGTGCGCCACTCGTTTGAGCGGGCATGGCAGGTGCCACTCGAGAGAGAGCCGGGATTGCGGATCTCGAACATGCTCGAAGCCGCCTGCGATGGTACGTTCAAAGGCCTCTACGCGCAGGGCGAGGACATTGTCCAGTCCGACCCGAATACGCAGCACGTGGCGGCCGGCCTCGCGGCGATCGAGTGCGTAGTCGTCCAGGACCTGTTCCTGAACGAAACCGCGAGCTACGCCCACGTGTTCCTGCCCGGCTCGTCGTTCCTCGAAAAGGATGGCACCTTCATCTTGGCAGCGTGCAATGGCCGTGCAATGAGAAGGCGCCGGAAGGGCAGCTTCGTACGCGGCAAGGGCCGGTTCATGATCACCGAGTTCATCCCCACCGACGAGCGCACCACGGAACGCTTCCCGCTGATCCTTACCACCGGCCGGATTCTTTCGCAGTACAACGTCGGCGCACAGACCCGGCGCACGGAAAACAACGTCTGGCACCACGAGGATGTCCTCGAAATCCGCCCCTGGGACGCGGAAAACCGCGGCATCCGCGACGGCGACCTGGTCTCACTCTCCAGCCGCGCCGGCGAAATCACCCTGCCAGCGCAGATTTCCGAGCGCATGCAGCCGGGCGTGGTGTACACGACGTTTCATCACGCAATGACGGGCGCCAACGTCGTCACCACGGAATTTGCCGACTGGTCGACCAGCTGTCCCGAATACAAGGTGACCGCCGTCGAGGTGCGCCCGGCCAAGCGCCTCTCCGTATGGCAGGAGCACTATAAGGAGACCAAGCGCCTGACCACGCAGATTGTCAGCCAGAGCGGCGCCGATTAACCGATGAAGGCCGAACACATGGTTCACAACGCGAACCAGATCGCGCTCTATTTTGCGGCATACCCCAGAGAAGAAGCTATCGCCAGCATTGTTGACCACCTGAAGAAATTCTGGGAGCACCGCATGCGGCAGCAGATTATCCAATACGTCGCCAAAGGCGGCGCGGGCTTGCACGAGCTGGTGGTGGAGGCGGTGAAGCGAATCAAGTAGGGCGCTTGAGAATCGCGGATGGCGCTCCGGCCTGGAATCCTCGGCGGCCGCTAGCCCGATAGCGGTAGACCCCGGCCTCGAACAGAGCCTTCATGCGGGGCCGTTGAGGGTCACTCACATCATCGAGTAGCCGAAATCGGTTTCGGTCGTTTTGGCGCTGGAGGTCGGCCGATTCTGTTCGGAAAAGATGGCATTGCTCGCGGACGAGACTCGGAAGCCGGTGGCCCCATTTGTCCTCCCTCGGGGCGCCGTCGACATACTGCAATCCGGGGAGAACGGCGTCGTGAGATATTCCTTAACGGATTCCAGGGCTCCGAAGTCCATCACGAAGCCAATCCTACACGTCCAGATTCTTCACGTCGAGCGCGTTTTCTTCGATGAATTTGCGGCGGCTTTCCACGTCTTCGCCCATCAGCGTCGAGAAGATCTCTTCGCTCTCCACCGCATCTTCCAGGCGCACCTGGAGCAGCGTGCGCTTCTCGGGGTTCATGGTGGTCTCGGCGAGTTGCTCGGCGTTCATCTCGCCCAGGCCCTTGTACCGCGTCACGGAGGCGTCCTTTTTGCCCTCGTTCTTGACGTAGGTCAGCAGCTCGGTCCAACTGGGTTGTGATTCTCGGCGGTCGTTCTTGACCACGCCAAACGGCGGCTCGTTGTAGCGGGCAATCGCCCGCGCCAACGCCCGATACCGGCGGTACTCCGGCTGCGCCGCCAACTGCAGGCCGATGCTGCGTTCAGCGTTGCTCGAATCGTGATAGACCACGGCGTAGGAGGAATGCTCTTCGTCGCGCCGCAGTTCAGGCTCGAGGCCGAGCTTCTCGAGCGCGGCGAGGACCGGTTTCAAGTTCGCTTCTTCCTGGAACTCGGCTTTGTGGTCCACATGAAAATCCACGTTGGCGAGCGCTTCGACCACGCGGGGATCGCGCAGCCGGCGCTCTACCTTGTGGAACATCTGCTCGTATTCATCCAGATTCAGCAGGAACGTGCGCAGTTCCTGTCCCTCGAGGGTCGACTTGGAGCCTGTGCCGTTCCCGTTGGCGCGGAGCTCGAGCGTCAGGTTCTCCGTCGCGCGGCGCATAATCTCCTTGGTGAATTCCTTCTCGTCCTTGATGTACTTTTCGTTCTTGCCCTTCTTGATGCGGTAAAGCGGCGGCTGCGCGATGAACACCTTGCCGCGCATGATCAGCTCATTCATGTGCCGGAAGAAGAAGGTCAGCAGCAGCGTCCGGATGTGCGAGCCGTCCACGTCGGCATCGGTCATGATGATGATCTTGCCGTAGCGGACCTTGGCGACGTCGAAATCGTCCTTGCCGATGCCGGTGCCGAGCGCGGTGATCATGGCGCGGATTTCCTCGTGCCCGAGCATCTTGTCGTAGCGCGCCTTCTCGACGTTGAGGATCTTGCCCTTGAGCGGCAGAATGGCCTGAAAGCGGCGGTCGCGGCCCTGCTTGGCGGTACCGCCGGCCGATTCGCCCTCCACCAGGAACAGCTCGCAACGTTCCGGGTCTTTCTCCTGGCAGTCGGCCAGCTTGCCCGGCAGACCACCGGAGTCAAGCGCGCCTTTGCGCCGCGTCAGGTCGCGCGCTTTGCGGGCCGCTTCGCGCGCCCGGGCGGCTTCAATCGCCTTGCCGACGATCTTTCTGCCAACGGTCGAATTCTTGTCGAAGTATTCGCCGAGCTTCTCATTGACGAACTGGGTCATGAAGCCAGCGATATCGCTGTTCAGCTTGCCTTTGGTCTGTCCCTCGAACTGCGGCTGGGGCACCTTGACGCTCACCACGGCCGTGAGCCCTTCGCGCACGTCGTCGCCGGTGAGGTTCTCTTTGACGTCCTTGAACAAGCCCGCCTGCTGGCCGAAGGCATTGATGGTCCGGGTCAGCGCCGTGCGGAAGCCCGTCAGGTGTGTGCCGCCATCGACGGTGTTGATGTTATTGGCGAAACTGAAGACATTTTCCGAGTAGCCGTCGTTATACTGCAGCGCCACTTCCATGTTGAGAGTGCCGCCGTTGGGCATCTCGCGATCGGCTTCAAAATGGATCGGCCGGTCATGGAGCACGGACTTGCCGCGGTTCAGATGCTTGATGAACTCAGCGATGCCGCCGTTGTACATGAACTCGGTTTTCTTTTCCGGATCCACACGCTCGTCGGTAAGCGTGATTTTGAGGCCCTTGTTCAGGAAGGCCAGCTCGCGCAGCCGCTGCGCTAGCGTGTCGTAGTTAAACGAGGTGGCTTCCATGATGGTGGCGTCAGGCTTGAAGGTGACCCGCGTCCCGGTTTTGCGCCCCGCCTTTCCGGCCTTCGCCAGCGGGCCTTTTGGAATGCCGCAGGCATACTCCTGCTGCCAGGTGAAGCTCGGGCCGGTGTCTCCTTCCGGACGCCAGATTTCGAGCTCCAGACGTTCCGACAGAGCGTTGACGCAGCTCACTCCCACACCGTGCAGTCCGCCCGATACCTTGTAGCTTTTCGAATCGAACTTGCCGCCGGCGTGCAGCTTGGTCATCACCACTTCGGCCGCCGAGACTCCTTCTTCATGCATGCCGACCGGGATTCCACGGCCATTGTCGATGACCGTGACCGAATTGTCGTCGTGGATGGTGACCGAAACTTCTGTGCAATAGCCGGCCAGCGCCTCGTCCACGGCGTTGTCGACAACTTCGTAGACCAGGTGGTGCAAGCCGATCTCGCCCGTTGAGCCGATGTACATCGCCGGTCGCAGGCGCACCGCCTCCAATCCTTCCAGAACCTTGATGCTGCTGGAATCGTAAACGTCTGGCAAAGCCGTATTCACTTCATCCGCCATAACCTGATTCAGATCCTCATCGGCATGACTACGTAGCGGTATTGGTCCGCCACCGTATCGCCGGCAGGCCGCATTTCGCCCGCGCTCTTTTGGTCTTTTAGTTCAAAGGCCACGTGGTCCTGCGGAATGGCCCGCAGGAAATCGAGCAGGTATTGTGCATTAAACCCGATCTCTAAGTCTGGACCGCGATACTCGCTGGGAACGCTCTCCTCGCTTTCGCCCGTTTCTACCGAGGACGAAAAGATCCGCACTTCACCGCTCGTGAACTGCACCCGAATCGCTCGGGAACGCTCATCTGCAAACTGCGCTACCCGCTCAATGGCCGAGCGGATTTCATCCTTCTGCAGTTTCGCGGTGACGGCGTGATCTTTGGGGAGGACCCGCTCGTAGTCTGGAAAATTTCCGGTCAGCTTCCGTGTGATCAGCAGCCGTTGGCCCACGCGGAAGAACAGGTGATTGTCATCCCCGGCCAGAATCGCCTTGGCCTCCGGGTCAGCATCATCGGCCAGCTTAATCAGCTCCGCCATGGCCTTCTTCGGAATCAGGGCACGGAACTGCTTGTCAACCTGCCCGCTTTCCGCCGGCGTTGCCTGCACGAAGGCCAGCCTATGGCCATCGGTGGCCACCATCGTCAGACCCTCCGGGCGCATTACCAAAAGTGCACCGTTTAGAGTGAAACGCGATTCTTCCATCGAGATGGCAAAAGACGTTCGCGCGATCATCGAGGCAAGCGTTCGGATCGGAACCTCCGCCACGCTCTCCGGCACCTCCGGAAGCTCGGGAAAACTCTCCCGCGACATCCCAGCAATTCGCGTTCGCGAACGGCCGCTGGTGATTGTGGCCCAGTGATTCTCGAGGAACTTCATGTGCACGTCGCCTTCCGGCAAAAGCCGCACATAGTCCAACAATTTGCGGGCCGGGACCGTTCCAGCCCCCGGTTTCTTGATCCGTGCCGCGCAGGAGCAACGGATGCCGAGTTCGAGGTCGGTGGCGGTCAGCGTTACGCGGTCACCAGCGGTTTCGAGCAGGACATTCGATAGGATCGGAATAGTCGTTTTCTTTTCCACCACGCCTTGCGACAGGCTCAGTTCTCGCACCAAATCGGCTCTGCTGACGGTGAATTCCATCGCCTCAGCTCCCACTTCCCTGAACTCTGTAGATCTGCACTCTAAGAACCGTGTTCATCGGGCCTGTGCAAATTGTTGAAGACTATCTAAATTATACGAAATTCAACTACTTTTCGCTATACGATGTTGCGGAATTGAGGGTGGGCGATGAGCGCAAAAACGCTCCGGAGCCGACTTTTCGACAGTTTCCAGAGGTCTGGCCTTCCGGGCCTTGTGGAAAACCGCATAACCTCATTGTAATGAGTCCATTAGGGTGTGCAGCAGCCGGTTCAATTCCGGATCCACGTGGCGCTGCTGCTCAATTTTGTTGATGGAGTGAATGACGGTGGTGTGATGTTTGCCGCCGAAGGCTCTGCCGATCTCCGGAAGCGAGGCATCGGTCAGCTCTTTGACCAGGTACATGGCTACCTGGCGCGGATAGACTAGTTTCTTTCTGTTGCTTTTTTCCTTAAGCTGCGCTTGCTTAATCTGGAACCGTTCACCCACCGCTTTCTGGATGGAGTCGATGCTGACCCTGCGGTCTTGCACATGAACCAGGTGCTTTAAGACTTGCTGGGTCATTTGCAGATTAATGGGGGCGCCGGTCAGCGAGGAGTAGGCAATTAGCTTAATCAGAGCTCCTTCCAGTTCGCGGACGTTTGACTTGGTTTTCGACGCCATGAACGACCGCACGTCGTCGGGAAGGTGAACGCCTTGGGCTTCGGCCTTCTTGTCCAGGATGGCCATCTTGGTCTCAAGATCCGGAGGCTGAATGTCGGCAATGAGACCCCATTCGAATCGCGACCGCAGCCGCTCTACGAGGCCCGGAATATCTTTTGGGGGCGCGTCGCTTGAAATCACGATCTGTTTCTCGTGATCGTGTAATTCGTTGAACGTGTGAAAAAACTCCTCTTGGGTCCGCTCTTTGTTGCCGAGCACCTGGATATCGTCGATGAGCAGCACGTCGGCTTCCCGGTAGCGGCGGTGGAACTGCGGCATGCGCTCGGTTCGAATGCACGCGATCATTTCGTTCATGAAACGCTCGCTCGAGGCGTAGATCACCCGCATGGAGGCATGGTTTTCAATCAGGTCCCGTCCAATGGCGTGCATGAGGTGGGTTTTGCCCATCCCCACGCCTCCATACAAAAACAGCGGGTTGTAGCTACGCGAGGGATTCGTGGCCACCGACCGCGCCGCCGCGTGGGCGAACTGGTTGCAAGCGCCTACGACGAACGAGTCGAACGTGAACTTGGGGTTCAGTAAGGAGGCTGGCGACTCCCCATCGTGACCGGCGCCGTCGCCCACGGCCACCCCCTGGGCTCTAGCCGCGTGCTCCGCGTGAGCCTGATAGCTGACTTCGTTGAGGGGCAGGTTCAGGTCGCGAATCCCACTGTGGATAAGACCGGCGTATTCGGTTTCAAGCCACGCCCGGGTCGCGCTGTCGGGCACCGACACCAGCAGCGTCCGCCCATCGACGCCCTCAAACAAAGCGTTTTTCAGCCAATTTTCGTAACCCTCCGCGCTTACCTTGGCTTGCAGGTAATTGCGGATTTGGTCCCAGTGATTCATGTTTTGCGCACTACCAGCACACGATTCCCACAACGTTTCCACCGTGGAGTGGGACCCCACACCCGTCGCGTTTTGAAGAGTCGCAGCGAAGGCCCTTCGGCCTCACCGTCTTTGCCAGTCCGCCGAAATCAGGCTTCCGACGAGCTCTACTCTACCACAGCGTCACAGCTTTCTAACAAGAATATAAACGCCGAGAATTCTTTCGCTTGCATGCGACGTTTGACACTGTCGATGAGGGTGGAGGAAAATGGAATTTTCCTTCGAGCGGGAGTAACTCAGCTGGTAGAGTGCGACCTTGCCAAGGTCGATGTCGCCGGTTCGAATCCGGTCTCCCGCTCCAGAGATTCCTCCCTGGAGCGTTCCCGGAGCGAACCGTTACCTCGGCTCTTAGAAACCTCCCTCGTCCGCCGAAGGGCCGTATATCGAAGGCACGGGGATGTCGTTCATGCGCAGGTAGACGCCCAACTGTGCGCGATGATGAATGATGTGGTTCATCACAAACGTGCGCAGCACGGCAGTCCGCGGCATAGTGAACATCGGCTTGCCGCCCGAAAGAAGGCTCCAGGAGTGCATGAGCGTCTGATCACTCGCTCCGGCGATCGCCGCCCGGGCTTTCGCCACGCCGTTTTCGAACCACCCGAGCAGTTCGGTCCGCGACTTCGCCACGGGCATCGCAATGGGGGGCGTGCCCGGCGGAGACATATCGAAGGACTCCTTCTCAATCGTGTCGGTGGTCCATCCAACCATGGTGGCGATATGCGAAGCCAGCCATCCCATAGTGCCCGACTTAGGATGCGGCTTCCAGGTCAGCTTGTCGTCGGGCACGCGTTCCAGGGTCTTGCGAGTGGAAGCCATTTCCTGGTCAAACTCGGCGAGAAGAGCGTCGTTCAAAGGCATGTTGTCCTCCAGGGAGATTCGCTTTTTATTCGCTCAATCGTACGTCAGACTTCCGCCGGGGGTCAAGCTCAAAATGTGCAAAAGCGCACTCTACTTCAGGATCTGATACAGGTTGCTGAAATCGTCGGTCCACAGCCGGACCGTGCGGAGCGCGGACAGACCGGTGGAGGCGTTTAGAATCGCCTGACTGAATCCGGCCGTCGGGGAGACCACCAAGACCCAGGTGGCGCCGAAAACGTCCTGCGATTCGTCGTCCTCGGTGTCCACCACGCGCGCCAGTTTCCCGGTGGTACGCGTTTCGACCCGTAACACCGGCTGCAGGTCCAGATAGCGGTTGGAAATGTGCACGGCCAGGATGCCGTCGGGCTTCAAGTGGTGGAAGTAGAGGTCCATGGCTTGCCGGGTGAGCAGGTGGACGGGAATCGAATCGCTCGAAAAGGCGTCGACCGCCAGCACATCGAAATTCTGCGGCGGCTGGCGTTCGAGCGAAAGGCGCGCATCGCCCATGGTGATGTCGACGCGCGCTTTGGAATCGCCGACGAAGTGAAACTCGGTTCGCGCCAGGCGTGGCACTAAGGGGTTGATTTCGTAAAAACGGTAGTAATCTCCCCCCCGGCCGTACGCCGCAATGGTCCCCGTTCCCAACCCGATCACGCCCACGCGGATTGGCCCATGCGTCTGTTTGTCGCGGATGGCCACGCCCACGCCGGTATTCGGGCCATAGTAAGTGGTCGGCAGGTCGCGCCGTGTCGGGTTCAGATACTCTTCGCCGTGGTTGATGGTGCCATGCGTCAGCGAACGCACGGTATCGAGGCGGGTTTCCGGACCCGAATCTCGCACCTTCAGCCCGCCGTAGAAGTTCCGCACCAGCACGCGCGCGCCTCGCTCGCTGTCGCGGATTTCGTTTCCGAGGTAGGTGATCAACGTGATAGCCAGGGCGGCGGCCACCAGCGGCGCCGGCTGCCGCCACGTACGGAACCACTCGACCGTCGAATTCTGCTTGAGCACGACTACCACCAGCACCGCGCATAGCGCCATGCCGAGCGGCAGCTCGTAGAATGCGTTGAACAGGTGCGGTGCCACCAGCCCCACCAGAATACCTCCCAGGGCGCCGCCGGCCGAAACCATCAGGTAAAACTGGGTCAGGTAGCGCGGGTGCGGTTTCAACCGGGCCAGCTCGCCATGACACACCATCGAGCAGGTGAACAGTCCCATCGCGAACAGCGGCAGCATGATCCTGATCGGCAGGCTGCCTACCTCTTCGCTCGACATCGCGTACGCCATCGACCCCAGCGCCACCGCCGCCAGCGGCAGATAGGGCATGCGGCGATACCACCCGCTGCCTTCGAAGCACAGGATAAAGCTCAACAGATAAATGCTCAACGGCAGAATCCATAAGAATGGAATCGCCGCGATGTTCTGCGACATGTGATTGGTGACCGCCAGAAGCAGCACCGAGGCACAGGCGGCCAGGCCCATCCACGTCCAGTACAGGGGGGCACCCGGCCGGGGAGGGTCCCCTTCCTCCATGCGTCCGGCCGCCACCGCGGTCCCCGAGCGGAAGGCCGTGAGCGCCGAGAGTACGGCAAAGACCACGTAGGCCGCCGACCAGACGCCGGCCTGCTGGCGCGTCGTGAACACGGGCTCGAACAGCACCGGATAGCTCACAAGCGCGAACATCGATCCCGCGTTCGAGAGTGCGTACAGCCGGTATGGAAGCGCGCCCTTGTAGCGCCGCGCGTACCAGGCCTGCAGCAGTGGCCCGGTGGTGGAAAGCAGGAGGTAGGGAAGCCCCACCGTCGCTGCCAGAAGGCCCAGGATCCGCAGCGACGGGTCCTCGGTCCCGGCGGGCTTCCAGGCAGCATTGGGGTAGATCGGCAGCACCGCGGCGCTCGCCAGCAGGAGCGCCGCATGGACCAGCATCTGCACTCGCGGTTTCAGATATCGAACCGTGGCGTGTGCGTACAAATACCCGAGCAGCAGCACCATCTGGAAGAACAGCAGGCACGTGGTCCACACCGCCGCCGAGCCGCCGAACCAAGGCAGGATGATCTTAGCGATCACCGGCTGTACCTGGAAAAGCAGAAAGGCGCTCACCACTATCGTCAATGCGTAGAGCATCATGTTTTCCCGGCCCCCGGCTCAGGCCCAGCGGACACCCGCCTGGCCCCTGGCTTCACCTGTAGGCAGCCACTCCAGTCACTTTCTCCCCGATCACGAGCGCATGAATGTGGTCGGTGCCTTCATAGGTCTTGACGGTTTCCAGGTTACAGAGGTGACGCATGATCGGATACTCGTCGGTGATGCCGTTCGCACCGAGCAGGTCGCGG
>JAGWQP010000493.1 GCA_028876805.1 Acidobacteriota bacterium
CCCGAGTGTGAAGTTTTTTCTCGACACCGCCAATCTGGATGAGTTGCGGAAAGGTGCGAGCTGGGGCATCGTGGACGGAGTAACGACGAACCCTACTTTGATTGCCAAAGAAGGCCGGGCACTCGAGGAACAGGTCCGGAAAATCTGCGACATCGTGGACGGCGACATCAGCGCCGAAGTCGTGGCCACCGAATTCGCCGCCATCGTCGAGGAGGGCAGGCGGCTGGCGAAGATCCACAAAAACGTCGTCGTGAAATGTCCCCTCACCCGGGACGGCATCCGGAGCACGGCAGCCCTCAGCAAAGAAGGAATCCGCGTCAACGTGACGCTCTGCTTTTCACCGGGCCAAGCCCTTCTGGCGGCCAAAGCGGGCGCATACTTTATCAGTCCGTTTGTGGGAAGGCTGGACGATGTCGGTTCGACCGGAATGGATCTGGTGCGCAGCATCATCGAGATCTATAAGAATTACGGGTTCAAGACGCAGGTGTTGGCGGCTTCGCTGCGCTCTCCGACTCACGTTATCGACGCGGCGCTCGCAGGAGCGCACATCGGAACCATGCCGTTCAAGGTCTTGGATATGCTCTTTAACCATCCGCTGACGGATAAAGGGCTGGACCAATTCCTAAAAGACTACAACAAAGTATTTCAAGAAACTCCGGTTGCTGGGTAACGAATTTTCTGAATGTGGGGCGGGATGTTGTTCGAAAGTTCGTCGGAAATCGTTCTCGTTCTTGTGGGCCTCGGGGTGGTGGTCTGCGCGATCGTCTTTTACCGGATATGGAAGATTTCGAGCGTAACGCCTGAGGAGCGCGAACGGCGGCGCCGGGCCGCGCTGGTGGCCCACGGGAAAATGGGCGACGCTACCCTCACCGATCTGCTCGGAGATTTTCTCTTCTATTCCTACGACGTGCGCGGCGTGGAATACACGGCCTCGCAGGACCTTTCGATGCTGAAGGAGTACCTCCCCCCTGATTTCGATGCGTTCGTGGGTGCGGTTTCGGTGCGATACGATCCCAAGATTCCGGCTAACTCGATCGTCGTGGCGGAGGCGTGGAGCGGGCTTCGGAGTTATTCCAAAGCGAACGAGGCAAAAGCTCGCAAGCCTGCGGCCCAAGACCCGCAACCGGTCGAGGAGAAGGCCCGCAAGGCCGCGCCTCAGCATCCGCTCTAGGCGGAGAAAACGCGGGTTACTGGGCCGATCGCGGCCTCTGAATCGCCCGTCGAGTGTTCCCCCAACTGCCGTCGCCACGTTATCATGGGAACAATTCCTATGATTCAAGACGCACTCCCTGAAGGCCTCACTTTCGACGATGTTTTGCTCGAACCGGCCCGCAGCGAGGTTCTGCCTTCCGAGGTCGACACGCGCACCTGCTTCACTCGCCAGATCGGATTGAACATTCCGATTGTCTCCGCCGCCATGGACACGGTGACCGAATCGCACCTGGCCATCGCACTGGCGCAGCAGGGTGGCATAGGCATCATTCACCGCAACATGTCCATCGAACGCCAGGCCGAAGAGGTGGACCGGGTCAAACGCAGCGAGAGCGGCATGATCGTCGACCCGATCACCATCCGGCCCGACCAGCCGATTTCCGACGCCCAAGAGCTGATGCGGCGGTATCGCATTTCGGGAGTCCCCGTCACCAAGAACCAAAAGCTGGTCGGCATCTTGACGAACCGCGACCTGCGTTTTGAGAACCGTTTTGATTTGCCGATCTCCGAGGTCATGACCAAGGACAACCTGGTCACGGTTCCGGTGGGCACGACGCTCGAGGAGGCCGAAGCCATTCTGCATCAGCACCGCGTCGAGAAGCTTCTGGTGGTGGACGACCACTACAACCTGAAGGGCTTGATCACGGTCAAGGATATCCAGAAGAAGCTAAAGTATCCGAGCTCAGCCAAGGACAGCCAGGGCCGCTTGCGAGTGGGCGCAGCGATCGGTGCCACGGGCGACTTTTTGGAGCGCGCCCAGGAACTGGTAGCTCGCAAAGTGGATGTGCTCGCCATCGACACTGCGCATGGCCACAGTGCCCGTGTTATGGAGGCCGTGAAGACCATCAAGTGCAAGTTTCCCGAGGTCCAGCTGATCACCGGCAACGTAGCCACCCACGAGGGGGCGCGTGAGCTGATCTCGCTCGGTGTGGACGGCATTAAAGTCGGCATCGGCCCGGGCTCGATCTGCACCACGCGTGTAGTGTCCGGTGCAGGCGTTCCTCAAATCACCGCGATATCCGAGTGTGCGCGCGCCACCCGAGACGCGGGCGTGCCTCTGATCGCCGACGGAGGCATCAAGTACTCCGGCGACATCACCATGGCGATCGCGGCCGGCGCGGACTGTGTCATGATCGGCGGTCTGCTGGCCGGCACTGACGAAAGCCCGGGCGAGACTATCCTCTACCAGGGCCGGACCTTCAAAACCTACCGGGGCATGGGCTCGCTAGGCGCGATGTCGCAGGGCAGTTCCGAACGCTATTCCCAGGACGCAGGTTCCAAGCTGGTTCCAGAAGGCATCGAAGGTCGCGTGGCTTCCAAGGGCCCGCTCGCCGAGCTGGTCTACCAGTTGGTCGGTGGGCTGCGATCGGGGATGGGCTATTGTGGTTCGCGCAGCATCCGCGAGTTACAGTGCGAATCGCACTTCCTGCGCGTTTCGCCGGCCGGTCTGCGCGAAAGCCACGTCCACGACGTGATCATCACCAAAGAAGCTCCCAACTATCGCGTCGAATAACCGCCCGGGAGAGGGAGCTCGGCGGAACCCAAGATTAAGATGCGCTTGGGTTGAGTGCGGTCTGCCCCGTCCCGACGTCGCGAACTCCCAGGGTCTCTTCTCTCGTCGAGAAGCGATTCGAACCCGACCATGCGAGTATGGGCGAGCGATTGGTGAATGCTTGGTGAAGCGCTTGGTGAACGATTGATGAGCGCGACCAACTGCTACTGGCGGTTGGCCGCAAGACCGCAGCCTGACATGCGAGACCCAAAGGAGCTCGCCCGGGCTCAGCCAGCGACCGGAACTTAAATTCAGGGCTTCCATCATTGGCTTCTGTTGACCCAACCTCCGCCACTCGAGCCACCGTCAAGGGTCAGTTTCGCGCGGGCGTAATCCTTGAAATCCGCAACCGTCGCCCTTTCCATGCGGTGCGCCGCTTCCAGCAGCCAGCCGGCGGGCCTCTTCCTAAAGTCCGCAGCGAGCGTGCGGGCCTTCAGGGTGCCCAGGTGAACGTTGGCCGTTTCAAAACCCATGGCGTGCAAGAGGCGGACTTCGTCGCGTTCCTTGGGAAGCGCGGCCAGCTCGATGCGCGAGCAATCGGGCGCCAGGCGGCGCACGATCCAGCGCTTGCGCAGGCGCACAAATGGATCGGGGCAGCGCACGGAACGGTCGAGGATCTCTTGGTAATGAATCGGCGCGCTGCCCTTTCGCCGTTTCGCCCAGACACAGGCGGAAGGCGCCAGGGCCTTGGCCTCACGCGCCACCGAGCCGCCGCGCCACTCGGCCAGCGCGACAAAGCGTTCCCGGCCCAGGCTCCCTAGCCCGGCAACTCGGTGCACCACGCGCCACCGCAGATCGCGTTCAGGCATCATCTTCTCAATCGCTTTGAGCGCGCCGGCCGGAGGCTCCTCCTTTACCTCGGGGCAGGCCTGCAGCTTTTCCCAGTACCTTTCGGGCTCGTGCAGGCGAGCGGTCGCCATCGAGCGTAGAGCAGCATGGTGCTCAGCCAGCGCATACGGACGCCCGCCGGCTTCGAGCGCGTCGCTGTATCCCTTGAGGATCGCGTTCACGCCGGTGTTGGCACCGCAAGGCATCTCGGCCAGCAGGGCGCTCGTGGCCAAACGGATGAGGTCGTTGGTATAGGGCAGCGGCCACGCCTCGTCGAAATCGTTGATGCCCCAGATCAGCCGGCCTTCGATATCCCGCCAGGTGCCGAAGTTTTCCACGTGCAGATCGCCGACTGCAAGTACCTCAGGTGCGGCTGCCGCCGCACCGCAGATTCCAGCCCAGGTTTCGGCCCACCGGTAGTAGGTGGCGCGCAGGAAGGGAAACACCGCGGAGCGCATCTGCTGGTGCTTGAATTCGAGGTCGGGGCCGATGATCCGCAGGTGCTGTCCGAGCCAGGCTTCGTATTGCGCGGTAGTTGGTGCGATGTGCATCTACACTCCGGCAGTGGCGGGAGTCAGCAGCCACTTCAGGACCGCCTCGGGTTCCGGATCGAGCCGCTCGCAGTCCACGCGCGCCAGGGCGGCTTTTTTCATATCCACCCGCATGGCCGGATTTCCCAGTAGAAACGCCATTAACGCGCTCATCAAAGGTTCGTGACTCGACAACAGAACGGAGCTCTGGCGGTTTCGCCGGATCTGCTCCCACGCCTCGAACGGGGACGCGTGCGGAGCCAACGCCGGAGTCTGAACGATCTTGCCCCGGTAGGCGAGCGCAGCGGCCGCGAGGTCAGCTGTCTCAGTCGCGCGACGATAAGGGCTGGAAAGGATCAGGTCCGGCTCCACGCCGGCTTCTTTGGCGCGTTTGAGGACTCGGCGCAACTTGACGCGGCCTTCCTCGGTCAAAGACCTTTCGGCATCCTTCATACCCGGTCGCGCGCTCTCCGCGATTCCGTGCCGGAGAAGATAGAGCTCCATCCGCTTCAGGCCTTTCGCACCGCCAGGCGTCGGCCGGGAGCCCGCCCCAGTTGAAGACGGACCATACGCCGCTGCAGTTCTCGGAAAATCCGTTCCACCGGCTGGCTGGCGTCGATCACCGTGAATTCATAAGGTTCGACCATGGCGTCCAGGGCCTTTATCAGCTTCTTTTGATAGCGGACAAAACTCTCATACATGTCCGGACCGAACCGCAGGTCCATGCCGCTTTCCCAGTAGTCGAAAGCTCCGCGTCCCAGCACCACGCGCGATACCAGGTGGTCCACGTCCGTCCGCAGATAGTAAACCGCGTGAGGGACCAGGGCAAACCCGGCGACTTGCTCGATCCAGCGCCGGTCCTCCCCGCGGGCGATGGCGCGTGCCATGATCGAGAAGATGTAACGGTCGATCAGCACGACGAAGCCGGCGCGCAAGGCAGGAACGATCTCGTTCTCCAGGCGATCCGCAAAATCGGTGGTGTAAAACAGAGTCATCGTGATGGGCCCCAGAGTGTTGCCTTCCTTGGCCATCTGGATTCCCTTGCCGGCCAGTGCGGAGCGCGCCATGCCGCTATCGATCACGGCGTGACCTTCCTGTTCCAGCCACTGGCGCAATAGAGCGATTTGAGTACTGCGGCCGACCGCGTCCGGTCCCTCGACGACGATGAGCTTGCCTTGAAGCTCGGCCGTATTCACGTCTGGCAACGGTTCGCTATAAAACTGCAGGGGTGGTCGCTTGGCCATTGAATTCTCGGGCGGCGGGCTGGTGCAAGACTCCGTTTTTCAGGCTTTCTCCTAGTTCGCGGATGACTATGTCGCGCATGATTTGCTGCTGCTCTTCGATCGACAGCGTGGCGTCGATGACGTGGAACCCCATTTCGCCGATCATGGCTTCGTACTCGTCCAGAATGCGGCCTTGAAAGATGCGGAAACTCTCTTCGACGTCGCGAGCCAGCCCCAGATCCATGCCGGCTTCATAATGCTTCAGTGCGTCGCGACCGCCCAAAATGCGACCCAGGGCAACGTCGAGGGGCACCCGAAAATAGAAGCTGAGATTGGGGTGCAGGGCAAACCGGTACAGGTTGCGCACCCAGCGGCGGCCGACACCGCGCGCCACATCGCGCGCGAACGCCGTGCCGGCGTAGCGGTCGGCGCACACGATCGCGCCCGACTTCACCAGTGGGAAAATGTAGCTCTCCATGCGGTCGGCAAAATCCGTGGCGTGGATCAGGCTGAAGGTGGTGGGTGTGAACATCTCCTTCCGCTTGCCGCGGCGCGTCGTCTGTCGCACCAAAGGCGACGAATTCCACTCGCTGAAGGCGACGGCGTACCCCTGCGAGCGCAGCCAGTGACTCAACAGAGAAATCTGCGTGGACTTGCCGGAACCGTCGATCCCCTCCACTACGATCAACTTGCCGCGGTAACGGTTGGGAACAAAAAGAGGCATCAGAGGGGCCGTATTGTCTATTCTACTCCGTGACATGCCGCGCGAGTCTGCGCCTTCGTCTTTCTGTAACAAACACTCACCGGTTGCTTCACCGGTGGCGTATCCGCTCGATTAGCATGGAGATAGTGCCCCGCTACGCGGCCATTGATATCGGCAGCAACTCGATCCGCATGGAGGCAGCGGAGGTGACGCCGGGGCAACCGGCGCGGATTCTCGCCTCGGACCGCGAAGTCACGCGCTTGGGCGAAAGCGTTTTTAGGACCGGCTCGGTCAGTAAAGAGGCCATCGACGCCAGTTGTGCCGTGCTGGCCCGGATGGCGGAGGGTTATCGCAAGCTGGATGTAATCGGAGTGCGAGCGGTAGCCACCAGCGCGATCCGCGACGCCCACAACCAGGGGGAGTTTCAGGCACGCGCCTCCCAAGCGGCGGGGACGCGAGTGGAAATCATCTCGGGGCGCGAAGAGGCGCGGCTGATTCATCTGGGTGTGGAGAGCAACTGGCCCCAAGGCGACAAAGCCACGTTGGTGCTCGATATCGGCGGGGGCAGTGCGGAAATCATCGCCGCCGAGCGCGGGCGCCTCGAAGAGGCATTTTCCAGGCCGCTCGGCGCCGTGAGGCTGCGCGAGATCTTTTTGAAAGACGATCCCCCTCGACCCCAGCAACTGCACCAGATGCAGGAGTACATCCAACAAAAGTTGGCGGGCGCAGTCGTTCGGCTCGGTCACGGAAGATGGGACCGCGCGATCGCCACCTCCGCCACCGCATCCACTGTGGCTAGCGCCATAGCCCGGACTCCGCGTTCGCAACGGGATGCCATCGACCGGTTGCGCATTTCCACGGCCCAGGTTCGCCGGCTCTACGAAAAGGTATCGGTTCGTAGTCTGGCGGCGCGGCGAAAGATCACCGGGATCGGGCCGCGACGCGCCGAAATCATCGTTCCCGGCGTCGCCGTGCTGCTCGAGTTCTTGCGCGAATTCCGGCTTCCCGCCATCTATTACTCGCGGGCCGGAGTCCGCGACGGGGTTATCGCGGATCTGGCCGCCCGCAAGGTCGGGGCCGAACTGGCTCGGCTGACGCGGGAGCAGCGCCGCGAGGTCGAAAGCATGGGACGCCGCTACGGCGTGGCGCTGGACCATGCACGCAAGGTGGCGGATATCGCCAACCTCCTGTTCACCGCCATCCAGCCCCTTCACCAGCTGCCTCCCGAGTGCGGGAAAGCGCTCGAGGCCGCGGCCTATCTGCACGATGTCGGCCACTTCGTAAGCGACGCCAGCCACCACAAGCACTCCTGGTACGTCGTGTCCAATTCAGACCTGGCCGGCTTCACGGAACGGGAGCGCCTGCTCATCGCGGGGCTCTGCCGCTACCACCGGAAGTCCCTCCCCAGCCCGGAACACGGGGCCTACCAGGCCCTAAGCGCCGAAGAGAGACGCATTCTGATGCTATTAATCCCCTTGTTGAGGCTAGCGGATAACCTGGACCGCGGCCGGGAGCAGCGGATAAACGAGGTGCATTGCCGGCTGCGCGATGGCGCCGTGGTGTTGCAGGTCCGGGCCCAGGGAGATATCGATCTCGAACAATGGGCGGCCGAACGCACGGCCGAAGCGTTTCAATTGGTCTATGACCGGGCGATCTCGGTGATCAAAGTCCGCGACTGATATGCGAGAATACGCCCGGCTGCAGACAGCCATTCTGCTGCGACGTCTCGCCTACCAGTTAACTCGGGCCGCTAAATCGGCAGACCCGGAATCGATTCACGATCTGCGGGTCTCGATCCGGCGGCTGAGCGGCTGCCTGCGGGTCTTCGCCCAATTTTATCCGGGCAACGCCCCAAAACGAATCCGTCAGCGGCTCGGTAAACTGAGGGAATCGGCCGGCGTGGTGCGCGATCTGGATATCACTCTCGAGCTCATGGGCCAGGCTGGCGTATCGCCTCGGACGTCATGGGTGGCACGCCTTCAGGACGACCGCCGCCAAGCGTGCCGTCGGCTGGAGCGGGAAATCCGAGTGTGGAAGTACCGGGGCTTCTCGCGGAAATGGCGAAACCGGCTGGACTTATAGGCGATGGGCAAACCGAATCACCTCGACTGGGACGAGGCGGCAGGAGCCGCGCCGAATGCGCGGCGGCGACTGCCCGGCCTGGTCTCAGCCTTTTTTGCCAGCGGCCGCGAACTTCTCCCCAAGGAGCCGAAATCTGCCGAGTGGCACGCCCTGCGTCTGGCGACCAAGCGCCTGCGTTACACGCTCGAACTGTTTCGTCCCTGTTATGGCCCTGGCTTTCGCACCAGGCTCGCGGCGCTGCGCCGCCTGCAGCAATCGCTCGGCGAGGTAAACGACTGTGCTAGGGCGGCGGAGATTCTGGCCGCCGCCTTCGGTGGAAAGTCTCCTCAACGCGCGCGCGTCGAGCATTTTCTGCGGCACCGCGGCGCGTCAAAAACCGAGGAATTCCGGCGGGAATGGACCCAGGTCTTTGACGCACCGGGTCAGGAGCGCTGGTGGACCGGATATCTGGCGCAACGCGCCCGCCCTCCGGAGCGCAAAGCTGGCGGCCGGAGAATCCGAGGCTAGCTGGGTGCTAGGAGGCACCCCCGCCGGCGGGGCCCGTTCCGAACGCCCCCGTGCCCGAGCCGTTCAGGGGTTTCCCGTCGAGCGACGCAGCCGGGCTGGGAAGCGCGCGGCGGCTGATCACACGGTCGATCATGCCGTATTCTAGGGCCTGGCGCGCATCCATGATGTAATCCCGATCGACGTCACGCTCGACTTTCTCGAGCGGCTGGCCCGTACGATCGGCGAGGATCTGATTCAGTAATCCGCGTGTCCGCAGAATCTCGCGCGTCTGGATATCGAGATCGGCCGCCTGTCCGCCCAGACCCTGCGCATGCGGCTGGTGGATCACAATTCGAGAATATGGCAGGGCAAAGCGCTTTCCCTTCGCGCCCGCCGCCAGCAGAACCGCGGCCATGGAAGCGGCTTGGCCGAGGCAATAGGTCACGATGTCCGGCTCGACGAAATTCATGGTGTCCAGAATCGCAAGGCCCGCCGTGGTCACGCCGCCGGGTGAATTGATGTAGAGCGAGATGTCCTTCTCGGGATCTTCGGCAGCGAGGAAGAGGATCTGTGCGACCACCAGGTTGGCGACGTTGTCGTCAATCGCCGTGCCTATGAAAACGATATTCTCCTTCAAAAGCCGGGAATAGATGTCGAAGGCGCGTTCGCCGCGCGGCGTTTGCTCGACCACCATGGGAACCATGTTGAATCCTCCTAGGCTGCGACCAGGACGTGTGCCGCGACAAATTCGGCGAAGGGTGCGGCCGAACTCGGCCGACCGCACGTGTGCCAGCCCCAGTGGGTAAGAGTCACGCGAGTGCCATCCGGTTCGGCTTGGAATTCCACGTTCACAATCTGGGTGTGGCCAGGGGGCGCGCCGGGACGCCAGCTAAACTCGATACGGCTGGGAGGGTCCCAAGCAGTAACGGATCCCTGTTGGATGGCGCACTGCTCTTGGTCGTCTCCGGGCCACCATTCGGCGAACGCTTCGGTAAAGAGCCGGAAGGCATCCTCGACTGGACACTCAACGTGGACGCTTTGTCGAATGGGTTGGTGTATCTCCTTTTCGTTTCCCATGGTCACGAGTCTCCTTGCGGGTGAAATCAGAAAACGCGGAGAGCGCGTCGCGCCACATGGAATCGATGTGGGCGCGCAACTCCGCGAGGCTTTTTGCATTGAGGCGAAAGTAATGGCGCGTGCCACGCCGTTGTTCCTCCACCAGGCCAGCGAATTTGAGTACCTGGAGGTGCTGCGAGACGGCGGGACGGCTGACAGGAAGGCGGCTGGCGAGCTCGCCGACGGTGGCAGGCCGGCGCCGGAGCAGGTGGACGAGGGTCTGACGGGTGGGATCGGAGAGCGCGCCGAGCATCTCCCATCGGTCAGCCATACCTTACGGTAAGCTTAGACTTACGAAAAAGTCAAGGCTCCGGGCGCCCTGTCGGGGGAGTTGACGAGCCTCTCTCACACGCTCGGCCGGCGCAGGTTTTGATAACAGAGGCGTTCCCGCCCTTTTAGGCCGTCCCGCGGTCCTGCCGGTGGGCGGCGCGCGAGGCCAGTTCATCGCAGCGGTTGTTGTCGGCGTGGGAAGCGTGGCCTTTGGTCCAGGACCAGGTGGTCTTATGGCGCTCGACTTGTCGGTCGAGAGCCTTCCACAAGTCCTGGTTTACGACCGGTTTCTTGGAGGCCGTCATCCACCCCTTGCGCTTCCAGCCTTGAATCCAGGAGGTGATCCCGTTTTTGAGATACTCGGAATCCGTTATCACCTCTACTTCGCAGCCTTCCTTGAGCGCGCTCAGGCCTTCGATGGCCGCCATCAACTCCATCCGATTGTTAGTGGTATGGGGTTCGGAGCCCCATAACTCCTTCTTGTGTCCGTCGTATCGGAGGATGCAGGCCCAGCCGCCGCGACCCGGGTTGCCCAGGCAGGCGCCATCGGTCGTGAGATAGACTTTCTTCACAGCGCCAGAGCAGGCTCCGCGAAGAATTCGTCCACAAGCTCGAGAATACCAGAGGCCTCCTGCGCGCGATAAATATTCGCGCGAAGCTGCGCGCCGCCCCGGATGCCATGCGTGAAGTAGGTGGCAAACTGCTTCATCTTGCCGACCGCGTCCTTTTCTCCCCGCTCGAGAAGCATGGCGTAATACCGCCGCATCATTTCGTAACGGTCGCGTTCGGTGGGCTCGTCATAGACGCCGGTTTCGAGGTGTTGACGGATCTGCCGGAAGATCCAGGGATTCGACGAAGCCGTGCGGCCGATCATCACCGCGTCGCAGCCGGTCTCGCGGACCATGCGAACGGCGTCTTCGGGTGTGACGATGTCGCCGTTTCCGATAACCGGGATTTTGACTGCCGCCTTCACCGCGGCGATCCGCGCCCAGTCGGCTTTGCCGCTATAGCCTTGTTCGCGGGTACGCGGGTGCAGTGCGACCGCCTGTAAGCCGCAGTCTTCGGCGAGCCTGGCCATTTCGACCATGACCAGTTCCGAGTCGTTCCAGCCCGCGCGATACTTCATAGTGAACGGGATCTCGATCGCCCGTCTCACTTCGCGCAACACCCGTTCCACTAGCGGCAGATCGCGCAACAGCCCGGACCCGCCGTTGCACTTGACCACCTTGTTGACCGGACAGCCGAAATTGAGATCCAGGATGTCGAACCCCAGATCCTGGCAAACGCGTGCCGCGTCCGCCATCACGGCGGGATCGGATCCGAAAAGCTGCGCCGAGATGGGGTGTTCTTCGGGCTCGAAGGCGAGATATTGGAGCGTTTTGGTCGGTCTGCGGCCGTGCCTCGACGCGCGGACGCCATGCGAGCTGGTGAACTCGGTCATGATCAGCCCGCATCCACCCAAGTTACGGATAAAACGGCGGAAAACAGTGTCGGTGACACCCGCCATGGGAGCCAGCACGGTGGCCGGTCCGACGGTGACGCTGCCGATCTGGACGCAGGCAGGGAACGGGCTCATCGCTTGTTCTTCATAGTTGATTCTAACGAGTTTTCCAGGCGGAAACGAAATATCGATCCTCCTCGTCAATGAGGTTTGAGGAAGACAAGCGCAATGAAACCTCTACACGTTGCAGTTCTGGTGGCAGCCGCGGCCCTGGGCGGCGCCGTGGTGATGAAAGTGTTCGAGCGGCCCCAGCCTCCGGCCCCGGTCGCGGCCGAGAGTCCGGCGCCGCTACCCCCGGCCGGAGTCCAAGCTCCGCCGCCGGCCCCCGAGCCGCCGTCCCAGCCGGCATCCCTCCCAGTGGCCAAAGCCAAAGCGAAACCGAGGCCGGCGCGCCACACTCCGGAACCCGTAGCGGTGGTACAGACGGCACCGCCCGCCGCTCCGGTTCCGATACCGCAGCCAGTGGCCGAAGTTGCTCCACCCGCGCCCCGCGCTCCCGAGAATGTGGCGCCGCCCCCCGCTCCCTCTCAGGTGACGCTGAACGCCGGCATGCTGATTCCGGTGCGCCTGATCGATGGGCTGTCGAGCGAGCGAAACAACCCCGGTGACGCGTTCACCGGTACGCTCGACCAGCCGTTGGTCGCCAACGGTCTGGTGATCGCGGAGCGCGGCGCGCGAGTGGAAGGCCAAGTGGCCTCATCCGATCGAGGCGGCCGAGTAAAGGGCGTAGCCTCGATCTCGGTGCTACTCACCCGGATTCATCTCTCGGATGGCCAAACGATTTCGGTGACTACTGACGGCTTCAAACGTGAAGCCGAGTCGTCGAAGAAAACCGACGCCACCAAGGTCGGCGCCGGGGCGGCGATCGGAGCCGTTATTGGGGCGATTGCGGGCGGCGGTAAAGGCGCAGCGATCGGCGCCGGTGTCGGCGGCGGAGCCGGAGCCGGAGATGTGCTGCTAACGCGCGGTAAGCCTGCCACGCTGCCTTCGGAAACCCGCATCAGTTTCCGCCTGAGTCAGCCGGTTACGGTCACAGAACGACGATAAAGCCGATATCGGTTCCCAAGTTTCTTCCACTCGAGCTACGCAAAGCTTCGGATGGCGGAAGCTTCTTCCTCATGCACGTCGAAGACCGTATAGAGCTTGGTGATTTGCAGGAGGTCCTTGACACGTTTGGTCAGGCCCAGTAGCTTCAGCTGCCCGCCGCTATTGGTCACCGAAGTGAAGCCGGAGACCAGTTCGCCGATTCCGGAGCTGTCGATATAAGACACCTCCCCCAAATTGAGCAAGATCTTCTTGTGGTTCTTGCCCACCATGTCGCGCAAAGCGTCGCGCAGGGCGCTCGATCCCTCACCCAAAGTGATCCGTCCCGCCACATCCACCACGCTCACGTCCCCCACCTGCCGAGTATTCAACTTTACACTCACTGCAACATGCCTCCTGGCTGAAAACTGTTGAACTTTATTTGGACACCATGCGCTTAACCAAAACAACCTCTAACCCGCCGGGCGCCAGGCGGCGGATCTGAAACTCGTCCATGAAGGACCGGATCAGGAAAATCCCGCGTCCCGAACTCCGGAACAGGTTCTCCCCGGCGCACGGATCAGGCAGGTTTTCAAAATCGAATCCCTCGCCTTCATCGGCAATCCGCACGGTCAGCGATTCGGAGTTCTTGCTAACCGAAAATCGCACCTTCTTGTTGGCGTTATAGCGATTGCCGTGGACCACTGCGTTCACCATGGATTCGCGCACGGCCATGCCGATCTTCGTCAGATCGTCCTCACCAAAACCCGCTCTTTTGGCCAGCCCGACCGCGATTTCCTCCGCGTGATCCACGCTTTCCAGAGTGGAATCCAGAAACCGTTCTACGGTCTCGGCTTCGTGCCGCGATTGGTTGGACATACGCAGAACGGCCATTGGCAAGGCCAAGTCGAATGGCTAGAATAAATTACCCTTGCGACGAAAGTCAAGGCGAGCCCTCGGATTCCCACTCGGATTCCGTCGATTCAGCCCCAAACCTTCAGGCGGGGCCAAAGTTGGGCGAGTGAGCCGAACTTTGCGCCGCGACAGACAAAGACCGGGATGTGCCGCTCAAGCGCCAGGGGATTGTCGGAGATCCCGACCAATTCGACCCGTTGAAAGAGGCGCTCGAGCGCTTCCTTTCGGTCCGCTATGACGATGAGGCAATCGCCCGAATAACCGCGTGGACCCCACAGGTAATAGGTCTGATGGCCGCTCAGCGCGGGCGGCAATCCGTAACGGCGGCCGAAGAAATCGACGGCACCGGCCTGTCCATAATTCTGGGCGAATACGCCGCATCCGGGCCGTTCCTCGGGC
>JAGWQP010000494.1 GCA_028876805.1 Acidobacteriota bacterium
CGGCGACGTCACCTCGCAAATTCTGCTCTGGGATGCGGGCACCGAGGTCAATGAGGAACCGGGCCTGGGCCCGAACCAGCCGCCGCTCCAGGCCGCCCCCAACACGGGCCCCGCCGAGCATGGCGTGGTCCGGCCTATCGGCGAAGTGAAGGACGGCTTTCACTATCCGAGCGTCGCTGAGGTGCTGCGAGTCACCATCACGCCCGGTCCGACGGCGAAGCCTTGAGATTCGCACCCGATTCCCAGGGCCAGGGCCGCTCGCGCCTAACGCACTGCACACGAACCGCATCCTCGTCATGCCATCCGGTGTCCCGCTCGTCGCCGGGCAGGTCACTCATCGCGTCCTCAGATTGCTGGGTCGGCAGCCGAAAAACAGCCTCGTGGCCAATCTCAATCGGCCCGGCAGGAACGTCCCGGTTGCCGGGAACCTACGCAATTGTTGCAGCGTTGACTTTCTTGGCCAAGGTCAAACGGGAGGGGAAACATGCTGTCGACAGGTTCAGGCGCGGAGAACAACGATGCGCGCAAATTTCTCGCAATGACCGCGGTGATCACGAGCGGCGTAATCGCAACGGCCTTCCTCGTACAGTCGCTCTCGAGCAGCAGCGCGCAAACACCGACCCGTCAGCTGCCCGAGTACACCGCCTCCGGCGAACTGGTCCTCCCGAAGAATTTCCATGAGTGGGTGTACGTCGGATCGCCCCTCACTCCCAACGCGCTCAATGGCGGCACGGCCGGCTTCCCGGAGTATCACAACGTCTACATCGAACCCGGCTCCTACGAGATATACAAGAAGATGAATGCATTCCCCGAAGGGACAATTATGTTCAAGGAGCTGCAACTCACGTTGCCGGGGCAGAACCCCGACGGTTCGCGGACCGAGCCATCGGGGAGGGGCTATTTCCCCGGAGCTCTCAACGGCGCCGATGTGACGGTCAAGGATTCCAAGCGTTTTGCGGACACCCAAGGGTGGGGCTTCTTCAATTTCAATCACCATGAGCCGAAAGCGCCAACCGCGAAGGTGAAAGCCCTGAACGAGTGCGCGTATTGCCATATCGCCAGCGCAAAGAAAGATGAGGTGTGGACCCAATTCTATCCCCTGTTGGACAAGTGACTCGGAAAACGCGACATCTGCCTCACCTGCTGAAGAACCGATTTCGAAAGTGACCACGGCGACTAGAGTCATGAAGGCGATCGCTCAAAAGAAGGTCGTTCCGAGCAAGGTGCTGGTCACGGGTGCAAGCGGCCGCTGCAAAGTAATCTGGATGCCCGGATGGCGACCGCATCCTTCGAGGAAAAGAGGCCTACCATGTCGCAAAGAACTCTGAGGATATCCGTGCTCGCGACGCTGCTGCTTTTCACGGCTGGGATATCTGCCCAGGCGGATGAGACGTTTACCGTGCGGATCGAGAACGTATCCGCGAAGGACGCGCTGAAGCTTTCCAACGGCAAGACCGAACCGGTGGGAGTGGCGCCTGTCCTCTACGTCATTCATACCAACCGCGCGCCGCTGTTCACGTCCGGCGAGCCGGATCGCGGCAAGGGACTCGAGGCCCTGGCGGAGGATGGATCTACGGACCAGCTCGAGAAATCTCTGAAGGGCCAGCCGGGCATCGTCCACGTGGGCTCCACCGACACCCCGGTCGGCGCCCGCAGTCCCGGAGGCATCTCGCCGGGGGATGCCTACGCGTTCAAGGTCACTGCGAAGCCCGGTGAGCGGCTGACCATCGCCACCATGTTCGGGCAGTCCAACGACTTGTTCTACGCTCCCAGGGAGGAAGGCATCGCCCTGTTCGACGCCAGCGGCAAGCCGGTCGCCGGCGACATCACCTCCCAAATTCTGCTCTGGGATGCGGGCACCGAGGTCAACGAGGAACCGGGCCTGGGCCCGAACCAGGCGCCGCTCCAGGCCGCCCCCAACACGGGCCCCGCCGAGCATGGCGTGGTCCGGCCCATCGGCGAAGTGAAGGACGGCTTTCACTATCCGAGCGTCGCCGAGGTGCTGCGAGTCACCATCACGCCGGGGGCGACGGCGAAGCGTTGAAATTCGCACGCGATCGGCGCGAAGCGGACATGCCGGGAGCGTTGGTCGCGTGTCGATCTGACGAAAATGACCCTGAGCGGACATAGGCAGGATCGAAATCACGCGCTGCCGCAATCCCGGCCGCCTTCAAGCGGGCAGTCGCCCAAGGAAAGCGGCTAGGAAGGCCGCAGATTGACGGTGGGATTGAGCGCAAGGCGCAGCGCGTGGCCGCTCGCTGCGCGCGCGAGCAGCCGACGATGCCGATGGTCGGGTTCTCAGCTTCCAGGCGTCTGGCGAGACTGCCTTGGTCGAGGCTGCGTTGCAGCAGGGTCTGAGCGAAGCCGGTTATGTCGAACACCGAAACGTGGCGATCGGCGCCGGGGGAGACGCCGATACGACCACATCTTCAAATGCTCAGCACGATCAACTCAACCAATCCGACGCCGACGAACAGCACCGCAAGCGCCACCATATCGTATTCGAGCCAATGCCGATAATCGCAAAGCATCACGTCCATCCCTATTCGAACGCCTTTGACAACCGTCTTGCTCATCAACATCTACCGCACGCTCGTTTCAGGGGTATTTCGCCGCAAAGATTTTGGTTTCGTGGTTTGCGGCTAAAATCTGGCCAGCGTTTCGCGATTTGTGGCGGGAATCCGGCATGGCCGATAAATTCGTAGTCGAACCAAGGTCGATGTTACTGCTGGCCCAGGGTTCGGCGCTTTCAGAGCGGTCTTTCAGAGCGGTCTTGCACCGGCTTGCCGCAGAACGGGCAAAAGCGGACGGGATGCTCCAGGATGCCCTCGCTCCCATCTTTCAAAACGGCTCTCGCTACCGTCAGCATAAGGACACCATTCTCGACGAAGAAATGCCGGCCGGCGGGAA
>JAGWQP010000495.1 GCA_028876805.1 Acidobacteriota bacterium
ATGATGGCCACCGCCTGGGAGAGGCCGATCAGGATGGCATCCGGCCCATTCAGAGAACCGAGTTCGCGCGTACCCTGGCTTACGCGCTCCGCCAGCCAGAGGAAAACGCCCACCGCCACCAGCATCGTGCCCATTACGTAAGGGTTTCTCCATGGCCCTTCCGCCTGCTTGTTGAAAGCAAGCCCGGCCACTCCTACGGGAATGCTTCCCAGCGCCAGCAGCCAGAGCAGCCCCTGGTTACCCTTCAGTTGCTGGTCATGGCCGATGCCCACTCGAAACGCTTGCGCCACGATCTGGATCCAGTCAGGGAAGAAATAAAGCAGCATGGCGAGCAACGTGCCCATGTGAAGAGCTATGTCAAAGTCCAGGGTCTCAGGCTTCCACCCCAACAGCCAGGAAGACAGGTAAAGGTGCGCGGTGCTGCTAATCGGCAGAAATTCCGTGAATCCCTGCACGACAGCCAAAATGATCACTTGGGCAATCGGCATAAAGGTTCAGCGTGAGCGATGACGGAAGCCAATGTCAAGCCATTCGGTACGGGTATGCGGTCGCGCGCGCCTATTCGTTCTTCATCTGATCGAGAATCGGAATGTCTTTGACCGGCTTCGGTCCGGGGAGTGTCTTCAAATACGCCCAGATGTCGGTCAGCTCTTGATCGGTGATCACCTTGTCGATATACGCCGGCATAGCGCCCGAAGGACGGCGGACGTACCGAATGAGGCCCTGGGCGTTCAGTGCCGTCGAGGCGATCCGTGCGCCATCCCGGCTGCCCTGCCCCGCGTAACCGTGGCACTCCCAACATCCATCGCGCAGAAAGAGCCGCTTTCCATTTTCGGCGTTCCCGCTCGATTGACTGGAGGCGATCGCGGCCACCAGCATCGCCACCACCGCACAGACGATCTTCATAGAATGCCCCTAACGCGGCTGTGTGACCAGGTCGATCATCGCCGGCTCGCCCTTCTTGACCACTTCGAGAGCGGCCTTGATGGCCGGCCCCAGGTCGCTCGGATTATCAATCGGCCCCGAGCTGTACATGCCATAGGCCTTGGCCATCATGGCGTAATTGATGTGGGGATCTTCGAGCGTCACGCCGATCCCGGTGTTCTCCACGCCGCGTCCTGCCCGCGCCGCCATGTCCTCGAGGAACATGTGCTCCTGGTGATAGGCGCGGTTGTTGTGCATGATGCTCAACAGCGGAATCCGGTGGTGGGCGGCGGTCCACAACACACCGGGCGCATAGTTGAGATCGCCATCGCATTGGATGTTGATGCTGATACGACCGTACTTCTTGTTAGCCAGCGCGGCACCCACGGCAGCCGGGGCACCGTAGCCGATGCCGTACGCTCCGTGGCCGCCGATATAGTGATACGGTTTCTGGAAATTCCACAAGCGCAGCGGCCACCAGCTCACAAACGTCGTATCGGCCACCAGAGACCAGTCTTCGTCCTTGATCTGGTTCCACAGTTCGGCCGCCATGCGAGCCGTGGTGACCGGGCTTGCATCCCAGCCCACCGTGGCCTGGTCCAAGTCGCGGTCGCGGTTGCGCTTGTGTACTTCGGCCAGCTTGCGGCCGCGCGCTTCCATCGCCTGCCGGCGATCCGGCGTGATCAGCTTCTGGCACGCTTCAATCAAACTCGGCAGCGTGGCCTCGGCATCGGCCGCAATCGCCAGATCCACCTCGGTGTATCGTCCGAAATCCTGGTAGTTGCTGCGGCTGAACAGATCTCCGGCCGTGATGGTGATCAGCTTGGCGCCCGGCTTGGTAATCGGCCGGGACTCCATACCCATGCGATTGATGGGGGTTTGCGTGTGAGTCGCGTTCCAGAAGTCCGGTACTTCCAGAGCCAGGACCACGTCCGCATTCGATACGTTGGCGGTGTTGAATAGCGGATGGTGGGAAGGAAAGTTCATGCGAAACTTGCGGTCCTCGACGCCGGCCTGGAGCGTCTCCGCCAGTTCGACGAGCAGGGGAATCGCGCGGGGCGTCCGCGCCACGCGCCCGGCCACAATCACCGGATTTTCCGCCGCCACGAGCAACTTCGCCGCCTCGGCCACAGCGTTGGGGTCGCCTGCCGGGGGTGTCGGCAGCACCGTCTTCGGGACCCGCAACGTACGCCGGTCTTGCTCGGACATCGGCTCTTCCTGAAGCTGGCCGTTCGCGCAGATCACCACCGGTTCCATCGGCGGAGTCATCATGATTTTGTAGGCGCGCACGGCCGATTCGGCAAAGTGGCCAAGCGAAACCGGCGAGTCATCCCATTTGGTGTAGTCTCGTACCATCGAGGCGGCGTCCTGCACGCTGTGCGCCCATTCCACATCGCTGCGCCGGAAACCGATCTCCTGTTCGTTGCCGAGAATCAGGTACACCGGCACGCGGTCGGCGTACGCGTTGTAGATGGCCATAGACGCATGTTGCAGGCCCACGGTGCCATGGGCCATACACAGAATCGGCTTGCCCTCGATCTTGTAGTACCCGTGCGCCATGGCGATCGAGGACTCTTCGTGGCAGCAGGTAATCCACGACGGATTCTTGTTACCTCCGTAGTTGATAAACGATTCCTGCAGTCCGCGAAAACTCGATCCCGGATTAGCAAAAATGTAGTCGAAGTTCAGGCTCTTGAGCACATCGACCATAAAATCGGCGCCGGGACGGTCCGTGGTATAGACATCCACGCGAGCCGCCGGAGCGCCGGTTTCGAGCGCGACCTGGCGCGGTGACGGCAGAGGGGCGGCCGGACGCGCCTGTGCCTGCTCCTGTGCGCGCGCCTGCGGCTTCACAACCAGCGCGGCAGCGCCGGCTGCGGCGCCCTTCAGAAATCCACGACGGTCGACCGAACCTCTCTTCGATTTCGCCATATCGGAATCTTTCCTTTCCGCCGCCTAGCGCGGCTGCGTGACCACATCAACAAGCGCCGGTTCCCCGTTCTTGACTCGTTCGATGGCCCGCTTAAGGGCGGGCGCCAGTTGCTGGGGATCGCTGATCGGTCCTTCCGCGTACAGCCCGTACGCCTTTGCCATCAGAGTGTAGTCGATGTTCGGATCCCACAGCTTGGTCCCGATGTGGGCCCGGTCCGCGCCGCGATTGTGCACGCTGCACATCTGCTCGATGAACATGACTTCCTGGTGATAACCCCGGTTGTTGTGCATGATGCTCAATAGGGGAATGCGGTGGTGCGCGGCGGTCCACAACACACCGGGCGCATAGTTGAGATCGCCATCGGTCTGAATGTTGATCGACAGCCGCCCGTACTTACGATTGGCCAACGCCGCGCCGACCGAAGCCGGCGCTCCGTATCCCATGCCGCCCGCGCCCTGCCCGCCGATGTACTGGTAAGGCTTGTCCATTTTCCAGAGGCGGTTCGGCCAGTTGCCGGCGAAGGCTTGCGGTGACACAAACGACCAGTCTTCGTCTTTGACGAGCGGCCACAACTCTCCGGCGATGCGCGCCAGGCTGACCGGACTCGAGTCCCACCCGTACGCCGCGGCTTCCACATTGGCCAGACGCACCTGGCGGTGGGCCTCTGCCAACTTCCGACCGCGTTCGTCGATCAGCCGGCGCCGGTCCGCCGTAATCAGCTTTTTACAAGCCTCAATGAGATAGGGCAGCGTCGCTTCGGCGTCCGCTCCGATGTCCAGATCGACTTCGGCGTAGTGCCCGAATTCCTGTAGGTTGCTCTTCAGAGCGAGCCCCATCGCGGATATGGCGATCACCTTGGCACCGCGCGCGTGCGCGGCCCGCGTCTGGTTGCTTAGGTCGGCGACTTCCAGGCCCAACATTACGTCCGGCTGATAACCCGTGCCGCCGTTTCCTGACAGCGGATGATGCGTGGGGAAGTTCATCCGCTCCTGGCTGTTGAAAGGCGCCTGTAAGGTTTCGGCCAGGTCCACCATGAGCTGAAGACCTTCGGCGCTGCGCACGGCGCGTTCGCCGACAATCAGTGGCCGCTCCGCGTTCACCAAGAGCCCAGCCGCCTCCGCCACTGCAGCCGAATCGCCGGCCGGAGGCGCAGTCATGACCAGCTTCGGGATGCGCGGGGCCGGCCCCGTCATGGCATGCGATTGCACCTCGTGGTGCGCCACCAGCAGCACCGGGCCGCGCGGAGGCGCGGTGGCGATCTTGTACGCCCGTACGGCCGATTCCGCAAAAGCGCCCAGGGAATACGGTTGATCATCCCATTTGGTGTAATCGCGGACCAGCGCCCCCAAGTCGTTGCCGCTGTGCATCGATTGAACACCTGAAGTGCGCTCGGCACCGTCCACGTGATTGCCGACCACCATGTATACCGGCACCCGGTCCACATAGGCGTTGTAAATCGCCATCGACGCGTGTTGCAGCCCGATGTCGCCGTGAATCAGCGCCATCATGGGCTTGCCTTCGATCTTGGCGTATCCGTGACACAGGGCCACTGCCGATTCCTCGTGCGTGCAGGTAAGGAACTCGGGCATTTTGTTGTCGCCGTAGTTGATGATCGATTCGTGCAGAGATTCGAACGTGGAACCAGGATTGGCAGCGACGTACTCCAGGCCCAGTGCGCGAAGGACATCGACCATGAAGTCCGAGCCCGGATGCTCGACGAGGGCAGTCGCTGCGGGCCGTGCCACACCCGCCTCCCGCGCCAGTTGCGCGCCTGAAGGCCCCGGTGCTCCTCGAGGCGGCGGGGCGGCCTGTTGAGCTGTACCAAGCCCGGGTGTGGCGGCCAGGGCCGCCGCGCCGGCCGCGGCGTGTTTCAAAAAGCCGCGCCGGCCGACCGAGTTTTTTGGGGACTTCGCCACTCCCAGAATTCCTCCCCCCGGTAGACGGACCGCGAGATACGTCCTTTGTCTTCAACCGAGTGCGGTTAACAGTGTATGGCCCGCACGGGGTCGCAGTCAAGGCGTCGGGTGGCCTGCCGCCCTCTGCTACTGCTCCTTGAACTGGTTGAGCGCCGGGATGTCCTTGGCCGGTCTGGACTCTGGCAGCGTCTTGATATACGCGTGAATATCGGTCAGCTGCTCATCGGACAGAACCTTGGCAGAAAACGATGGCATCTGGCGCGTGCGCGGCAAGCGGACGTAGGCCACGAACCCGGCGGCCGTCATCTTCATGGGCACGAGGCGCGCGCCGGGACCGTTCTGGCCAGAGAATCCGTGGCAGGCGTAGCAGCTGTATTTCAGGAAAAGGTCTTTGCCTTTGGTCGCATCGCCGCCCGGAGCCGGTTGGGCAGAAAGGACGACCGGCACCACCAGTGCCGCGGTCCGCATCAAGACCCGCAAAATGGTTTCACCCATCGTCGAGTTTCCGCTCCCGCCATCATAGGGGCACGGTTTTGGCCGTGTCAAGCTCGCGCTTAGGTTGCCGATTCGTGCAGGAACTCCTGCATTTCCTCTAGGTCCGCTTCGGTGAGTCCCCACATCCGCGCCGCCAGGGTGTTGACGGCGCACTCGGCTGCGCGAAGACGCTCCGGGTCCCGGTTCGCTACGGCCGCATGGGCTTTTCGAGACCCCAACGCCAGTTGCCGATGGATCCGGTTCTCGGGCGAGAACAAAGGCACCTGAATGTGCTCGAGCACATGCGTGTCAATCTGGATGGCAATCGTATAAGCGGCCACGACCGCGCTGACCGGCAGCGAGTTCAACACGCCGCACAGGTAGTGGGCTTCCTCCTCGCTGGCGAGAGGCACCAACATGAGTTTGTGGTCGGGAATCACTGCCTTGCCGTCAAGCGGGCCGGTGACGGCGGCGGTGAACGGCCACGCCTGCTCCCGCCAGACCACCTTCCAGGGTGAGAACGTATAGGTCCCGATGTTAAACAGAGAGTAAAACGGGGCGCCGGCGCGAAAGTACCGCTTAAACGCCGGCCGGTCCCTCAATAGCTCACGAAAGCCTTTCAAGTAAGAAGACGATTGGGGAAACAACTGCGCCATTTCGCGTTCCGGAATCGCCCGCAGCTTCATGCCCGGCCGGTGAGTCAGCAGGATGGAGCTTGCCGGCAGTGCCCGCCACCGCCCGACATTCTGCCCGCGCAGCAGCGGGTAGACCAGATCGGCCTCCACGGGCGCCACCGTAGCGGGCACCTTTTTCCGTGCGCCGCTAACCACATTGCGCACGAGAAGGCTTCCGCCCCTCGCTTCGTTCACATCCATCCAAAACACCCCGTTGGCGCCGCCGCTGTTTGCGCCCTCCCGCGCCCGATATGGCGATCCGCCCAAAATGCGGGCCATGGCCGCCAGCGTCGCCGGCCGCGCCGCCATCCAGGGACTGGTCGGATCCGCGGCGGAAATCGGTCGCGCCCACCAGAGGTAGCTGCCGCCCCGCCGTCGGCTGTAATAGCGGTACTCGACCGGGTACCGAATCGGCCGACCTTTTTCCATCACCATCGTGGCCGTCCGATTGGCCGCCTCGAACGGCCGCCGCTGGACGAAATCGTGGACCAGTGAGAGGCCGAGCGGCGTTTGATCCGGCAACTGGCATCGCCGGAAGCCCTGCCCGGCGCCCGCCGATTTAAACAGCGCCTGGGGCACCACAAACCCGAGCCTGCCGCCCTGGCGCAGGTACCGATCAGCAGCTACGTACGTCATGAGCATCGACAGATCGCATTTGGCGGCGCCGAGAATCGTGTCCATCCCCGCGGGCCGCTTGGGAAACAGACCATAGTGTTCCCACAGCGGCATCGTCGCCTGCCGGTACGCCTTGGGAAGGTACTGCCAATTGACCCACGGAGGATTCCCGATGACGAAATCGAACCGTTCCATCCGCAGCGGATCGAGCAGGGAGTCCGCCAGATGGACGGGAATCTCGATCTCCTCTTCCCTCGCCTCGAGCCAATCGCCGAGAGCCACCACATAGTTGATCCGAGCCGCCAGCACGGCCAGCGGATTCCGATCCACGCCCACCACATTTTCGAGAATCAGACGTAGCGCCCGCGATCGAGACATGCCGCCGGAGGCGACGCGCTGCTTGGCGTGCCGGATGAGCCCGACCAGAAACGTGCCCGACCCGCAAGCTGGATCCAGAACCCGGGTTCCGGGGTTCCCCAGTTCCGAGCGGCCGAGGGTATCCACCAGCAGTTGCTCCGCCAGCCAATCCGGCGTGTAGTACTCGCCCAAGTCATGACGAATCGATTTGGGAACCAGAGCGAGATAGAGATTCTTCACCAGGTCCTGCGGATCTTTTGAGAGGCGATATTCGGACAGCCGCTCGAGCACGGGCACCACCGCTGCGCTCATCTGCCGGTCCCAAGCCGAGAGGTACCAGGCGAAGTCCATGCCGTCAAGAAAGTTGCGAAAACCTGCCTCCCGGAACGGACGTCCGCTCTCCAACTCGGAAAGTACCGTTCGCACGGCGGGTCCGGTTGCCAACTTTCCCACCGCGAGCGCCGCGATGCATTTGAGGAGCAGCGCGTAGTAGGTGTCGACCGCAACCACGACTTCAGCCGCGCTGGCGCTTACCGAGAGTCCCAGCCCTCGCAGAAACTCTTGAGACTCCGCCTTCGAATCGAGGCGGAGGCCCCACTCTTCTGAGAGCGGCACCACTTCGAGATTCCTGGCCTCTCGGACCGCCAGGTAGAACGCTCGGATAGCTCTCCGCGCATGTGGCGCGAGCGGGCCGAATTCGGCGGCCAGTTCCTCGGTCGTCAGTACGGGCCGCGTCCGTTCGAGAGACACTCCAAAGGCTATCACGGTGTAGACTTCGCAACCATCCGGAACCGGGAGATACCGCGGGAAACGTTCACCGGTCGGCACTCCCGGCGTCGGTCACGGAATGCTGCCGGCGCCCGTGGCGCTCGCGGCGCATCGCTGGTTCCTAGCGCCTACGACACCAAAAAGCCGGTCTCGCTCAACTGCGCCCCGAACCGGGATCGGGTGGCTCGGCCCGCGCCTCGATCCACATGCAATTCAAAGACAAGGCCGGCACAGGCGACCAACGTGCGACTGCGAGTCCGCGAGAGAGAGAACCTCGTCATGCGAAACTGGCGGAAACACACCGTCAAGCCGGGGGACTGGATCTGCCTCCGGCGTCGGAACACGTTCAATCGCCAAGCGACCGCATGGTCCGTTGGTCACCGCAGTGAGTCACCGGGGCGCCTAGCGCCAGCCGTTGTTCCATACGGCAAAGTCTTCAGCAAACGCCGGATGAGTCCCTCCTCCGGGAGAGAAAAGCGTAACCGCCCGGCTGCCGCGCGCGCCCGCCGTCAATGAGTGCGGCAAAGATCGATCAAGCGCTCCACGATCGACAGACGCCGGCGTAATTCTTCACGGAAACTGCGGTGGTCGGTATGTCGAATCTCAACCAACAGCCGGGATTGCTCCGCCTCCAGCAGTTTCGTTAACACCAACAGGTCTTCGCCAGCCAGGTTAAAGGAGACACCGGGCAAGGTTTCCATCGAGGCACCATCCTTTCCACGGTCTGATCTCAATATAGGTCAAACAACTCTGAATTTCAAGGCGGCGCCAAACACCGGCCTGCGCTCAGTCGCCGATGCGCTCCACTTCCACCAGACAGCTGTAAAAGGTGGGCCCGCCTCCCGCGTCGGTCAGCCGCTCAGAGGTGAGCGCGTTGACGTTTCGCTTGCCGGGACAACGTCTCGTCCAACGCACGGAGGGCGCGCACACCACTCCTCTGGGTACGCTACCACTGACGCGCCCCTCCAGCACCGTCGAGCCGCGGTCATTGAATGCCCGAACACAGTCGGAATCGCGAATTCCGCGTGCCGCGGCATCCTCCGGATGTATTTCGAGCACGGCTGTCTGAAGGTCAACGGCGTCCCGATGGCCAAAAGTCGAATTCATGCTGTCGTCGCTTTTGGGCGAGATCAACTCCAGCGGGTATCTCGCCCTCAGCGTGTGATCGCCGTGCCGGGATTCGACGGGCGGCGTATAGTCGAGCGATTCGGATTGGAAGTGGCACTTCCCGTCGCTGGTTCCGAAGCCCGACGCAAACGGCAGAAAGGGCTCGGGAATCCGCAGTCGTACGAAGTGCTCGCGCTCGAGCTCCTCGAGCGTAATCCCGCCGACGAACGGATGGGTGGACTCAAGAAGCGTGCGAATCATCTCGTCATCCGAATCGCGGAAACACCCGTCGTCGAACCCCATACGCCCGGCGAGTTGCCGGAAGATCTCTACGTTGGACCTGGTTTCTCCCGGTCGCGGCAGCGCCGGACGCGCGAGTTGCAGGTAATAGTGGCCGTATGCAAAGTAGAGGTCGGTGTGCTCCAGAAACGTCGTGACCGGCAGCAGGATGTCCGCATAGTCGGCCGTGTCATTTTGGAACTGTTCGAGCACTACGGTAAACAGATCGTTGCGACTCAACCCGGTGATGACCGCGTTCTGATTCGGCGCGATAGCCGCGGGATTCGAGTTGTAGACGACCAGCGCTTTTACCGGCGGGTCGGCACGCGTGGTCAGGGTTTCACCCAGTAGCGTCATGTTGATGAGGCGCGCCTCGCGGCCTAACGCCTTCTGCTGGAGATCCGCGCGCTCCAGGCCACCACGGTTCAAGTGGAATGCTTGCGAGACAGAAAGCTGCAGCCCGCCGCCCACCTCCTTCCAGGAGCCGGTGAGGACAGGCAGCAACGCCAGCGTACGTACCGTTTGCGCGCCGCGCTCGCTCCGCTGGAGTCCGTAGTTGAGGCGGATCACCGCCGGCCGCGCGGTGGCGTACTCGCGGGCAAGCTGAACGATATCCTCGGCCGCGATGCCCGTAAGCTCCGCGGAACGCTGTGGCGTCCAGGCTTTCACCTTTTCACGCAGTCCTTCAAAACCCTCCGTGTAGCGTGAAACATACTCCCCGTCATAGAGACCCTCGCCGACGATCACGTGCATCATGCCGAGCGCCAGCGCTGCATCGCTTCCCGGGTTGATGAAGAAGTGCTTGTCCGAGACCGTACCCGTCCGGTTGCGGTGCGGGTCAATGGTGTAGAACTTGGCGCCGTTGCGGCGTGCGTCGACAATGAACGGCCACAGATGAACGCTGGTACCCAGGATGTTTGCTCCCCATGCCAGGATCAGCCGTGCGTGGCGGAACTGCTCGGGCTCGGTGCCGTAACGCAGGCCCAACGCCTCGGTGAGCCCCACGCCGCCGGCCGCCGAACAGATCGTACGGTCCAGCCGAGACGCTCCCAGACGGTGGAAAAACCGCCGGTCCATCCCGGACCCATTGAGATAGCCCATGGTTCCGGCGTAGCTGTACGGCAGGATGGCTTCGGGTCCGTACTCCGCCGCCAACGACTTCAAGCGCGCTGCGATGGTATCCAACGCCTCGTCCCAACCGATGCGTTCGAAGCGGCCTTCGCCCTTGCGACCCACTCGGCGCTGCGGATAGAGCAGCCGCGCCGGCGAGTACTCGCGTTCTAAATACTGCGCCACTTTGCCGCAAAGAAACCCGCGGGTCACCGGATGGGCAGGGTCGCCACGCAGCCGCGTGGCGCGCCCGTCCTCTACCGTGACGAGCATCGAGCAACAGTCCGGGCAGTCAAGCGCGCACACAGAGTGCCGAACTTCGCGCATTGCGAACGATTATATCCCGCGAGTCGCCAATGCCGTTCGCCCGTAAATCCCTCGACTCTTGATCTCTGGCTCGACGCGAGATTCTAGCTAATAGCTAGGGCGCGGCGTCGCGGCCAAGGGCTTCGCCGAACATCACCGGCCGGTCGAAGCGATCCTCGGGTGCCGACCAGGCGACGGCCCCCAGACCTTCGAATTCTCAGGTGTCAGGGCGCCGCGGTGACCGTTTATCGACGGGCGAGGATCCCCTGCATGGTCGTCGCAAAAATCGTTGCCAAATCGGATAAGGAGGTATAGGATCGACTCGAGACCGATAAAATCGGAGACACCGAGACCGGATATGCCGAGCATCAAGATCACCGACGGGCTCGGATTGACGATCGATGCCGATCTGGCTCCCCTCGCCTCAACTAGTGAAGTACGTGCGCGAGGTGCCCTCCGCCCTGCTCGAAGGCGGGGACATCAGGCAGCTCCAGTTGCTGACCCTGAACGATCCCGCCGCCCGCGCGCTCCGGCCCACGCTCTCGTTCGAAAGACCGGTTCGCCTCGGCGACGGCCCGGCACAACTCATTGTCGGGGCCGAAGCGGGCGCTTCGTTCCAGGTGATTTCCCGGACTGCGGACCAAACCACGCTGTTTGCGCCCGACGATTACGGCGACAACATCGACCTTGGGGCCTCTGAGTGCTACGTGCGCCTCGGATTGAAAGCGGCGATCGACCTAGGGGTCAACGCCGCCTCCGGCTCTCTCGCCTTCGGCCTGTCCTCGGGTGGCAGCCTCGACATCCAATCGTACCGCCCTTTTTCTCTCGGTCCCGAGGCGCTCACCGTCACCGAGGCGATTCGCCGTTCCATCGGTGAATTCGTGATCCCAGCCGATGCGGAGGATCTGGGCGCGATTCCGCCAGAAGTCGTGGTCACCATCAACGGCAGCGGCAGCTTGAAATTCTCGACTGGCGCGAATCTGCTCCTCATCACCAATCCATTAGCCTCAGTTTCGCTGCCCAGCCCGGCGCCGGCGCTCGGGGTCACCGCCGGCGGCTCGGTCCATGTGGACGGTTCCTGGACCATCTCGACCGACTACCAGGTGCGCGTCCAAAGACTCGATACAAGTCGCGTCCGTCTCGGGTGGTATCACAAGCACAACTCCGAATTCAGTGTGAGCGCCGCTGCTGGCGCTGGAATTCAAGGCGGGACCCCAGACACCGATCTGTTTCAAAGCTTCATTGCGGCCATCAGTTCGAACGCGGCTGCCGACCGCAACGAGCTTCGCACGGCCGGGCTCTCGGCCACCCAGATCGGCGCCATCAATGACGCGGTCGCGGGCGCGGTGAACCGTAAGCTGGAGCTCTCTGTCGCCGCCGAATTTGGTTCGCTCGCCGCCGACGAGGCCGCTTTCCTGTACGAGATCGACCTGACCACGCTGGGCGCGGACGGCAAACAGGCGGTCCACGCCGCGCTTGGAGGCGATCTCAGTGGTCTCGGGGATGCAGGCGCCCTGCCCGCCGGGATTCGCGAGGTACGCAGCATTTTGAGTCGGGCCCGCGTATCGCGGTTTAGGCTGAAAGTGAATCTGCTGGGCATTTTCAATTTCGCTTCCGTCTCGCAACTGGCTCTGAACGGAACCGTGACCTTTATGCCGTCTGACGGGCGAACTCGTGATCGCGGACCAGGCCACCGCTTCCCTGATTCGGACTGCCGCCGTCAACTTTGGCGTGGACGAGGACAAACTCCGCGAGGTGATGGCGGAACGACTCCTGATCACAGCCGCTTACCGCGGCAGCCGGACCGTGGTTTCTCCGCCTCAGCTCTTCAGTTCGCACGTCTTCTTTCGGCTCGACAACGATACCGGGCGCGACGACATCCGGCGTATCGCCGCGCTCGCTTCCGCTCTCGGCTTGAGCACGGTGCCGATTCCGGAAGCCATGACGGACTTCGGTCGGTGTTCGCTCGCCGTGGAGGCGCATTACGACTATGCCGCTGCACGGGCGCTGTTCCTCGGCGCGGCCGGGGC
>JAGWQP010000496.1 GCA_028876805.1 Acidobacteriota bacterium
CGCCAACCATGGTCGAAACGGGTCCGGATCTTGGATTGCGTAACCCGCCGAGGACCCATGTCCCCTGGTTGACACTCGCTGAGACAAAGCATCAAGTAGCGTCCAGTTGGCCGAACGGCTGAACTGATGTTCTTCTTCGAACGAGCGCCGATTCTTGTCTCCGGACACCTGAAACAGTCCGCAGTCGAGGGATGGCATCGAGAGGCTCGCCGAGCGAAGCCAGGCGAAGCCAGGCGAAGCGCATCGGAAACTAGGAATCGGCGGCGCGGCCGCGCTCCCGAGCCTTGCGCTTTCGCAACCGCAATGGCTGTCCCGCCGTGTCCATGCCAATCGCCTCCAGACCGAGGTTAGCTGCCATTACAGCATGCTCTCCAGTGCCGCATCCAGAACTCGGCCCCGGAGCAGGCCCCCTTCCGCCATAGCGAGGAGAGCCGGCTGGGGTCTCGATGTCCAAGGGAGGGGTTCCCGCGTAGAACCCATCAAAATCCTCCGGTCGCCTCGGCTGCTGCGAGTTCGGCAAGGAGCCGTAACCCCCCCCGAGCCCTCAACGATGAATATCAGGTTACCGGAGGTTGAGAGACGCCAGCACTGTGAGAGACGAGTCCAAGGCCGCCGCGCCAAATAACGGCCACACCGTTGAAATAGATCGCGGCGTTACGTCATGCTTAAGGAACCGCACACCTAGTGCGTTCATCTCAAATTGCAAGATCTAGGCCAGTACGGTTGGCGCTGGACATGGAGGGAATGAAATGAAGGCTCGATGGGCCGCGGTGCTGCTTGGGATGGTCGTGTTCGGAGCAGATAGCAAAAGGGCGATCACGGAGAAGGATCTGTATGCGTTCCACTGGGTCGGGAGCCCGCAGATTTCGCCGGATGGCGCAAAAGTTGTGTACACGCTCGTCAAAGTCGCGGCCAATCACGATGATTACGAGACCGCGCTGTGGATAGCGCCGACGAGCGGCGGGCCGTCGCGGCAGTTGACATCGGGGCGGCGCGATTCCGGAGCGCAGTGGGCACCAGACGGTAAGACGCTCGCGTTTCTGAGAGCGACCGAGAAGGACGGCAAGCCCCAGCCGCCGCAAGTCTACTTATTGCCGTTGGAGGGCGGCGAAGCTCGAGCGCTCACGGAAATGCCAAAAGGGGCGAGCAATCCGGTATGGTCGCCTGATGGGCACTCGATTGCTTTCAGTTCCATCACGCTGCCCAAAGACTTTGAGAAGAAAGGCGACGCGGTGGAGAGCGATGTTCGGGTGATCACGCGCGCGCAATACCGGGAAAACGGTGAAGGCTATGTGGACCCGGATCGGCCGACTCACATCTGGGTGGTCGATGTGCCGCGCGTTGCGGCGGGGCCGCAGAAGAGTCGGGCCTTAACAACGGGAGAGTTCAGCGAGTCTGACACCACATGGTCACCCGACGGTGGGAAAATCTACTTTACTTCCGATCGCCAGAAGGAGCCGTATTACGAGCCGCCGCAAGGCGCGATCTACGTAGTGAACGCGACAGGCGGCGCGATGCGGAAAGTGACAGCCATCGATGGTCCGGTGTACCAGATTTCAGTCAGCCCGAATGGCCGGCGGCTGGCGTTTGTTGGCGAAATCGTTAGCGGTGGAGGAGTCGTTCAGCGTTCCTACAGCGAGCCTGACCTTTTCGTGGCCGAAACAGCGCCCGGTTCGACGCCCAAGAACCTGACCGTCCAATACGACTTCGATATCGCTGGAAGCGTGCAGGGGGATCAAGCGCCTCCACGGGGCGGTGGGGTCTCGCCACCAGTCTGGAGCGCTGATGGCCGCAACATCGTCGTCAAGACGTCTGAACAGGGGCGGGTCAACCTCGAGAGCGTCGATAGCGAGACCGGCAAAGTTGAGGCGGTTACCAAAGGTGATCATACGGTTATTTCGTACAGTGCCACACCGGATGGCTCGAAGATGGCGGTGCTGCTCTCGACGCCAACGAACCTCGGGGATGTATTTCTGGTGAACCGTGCCTCGGGCAAAATGGAGCCGGTGACCCATGTGAACGGCGAGTTGTTCACGAGGCTGAGTCTGACCGAGCCGGAGACAATCTGGTACAAGAGCTTCGACGGACGGCGCATTCAAGCATGGGTGCAGCGCCCGCCCGACTTTCAAGCCGGCAAGAAGTACCCGCTGATTCTCGATATTCATGGCGGACCACATTCGGCCTACGGCTACGTCTTCGACCATGAGTTCCAGTGGATGGCGGCGAAGGGGTATGTGGTGCTGTATCCGAATCCACGTGGCAGTACGAGCTATGGACAGGAATTCGGGAATATCATTCAGTACCATTATCCCGGGGACGATTTCAAAGACCTGATGGCAGGCGTGGACGAACTGATCGCACGCGGCTGGGTGGATCCGGAAAAGCTCGGCGTGACCGGCGGCAGCGGTGGGGGCGTGCTCACCAACTGGACGGTTGGACATACGGACCGTTTCAAGGCTGCGGTTTCGCAACGATCGATCGCCGACTGGACGGGGTTCTGGTATACCGCGGACTTTTCCCAGTTCACGCCGTTCTGGTTTCGCGGTGCGCCCTGGCAGCAGGAAGCGGATTTCAAAGAGCGGTCGCCCATTACGTACATGGAGCGGGTACACACGCCGTTGATGTTGATCGAGGGCGAGGCGGATTTCCGCACGCCGCCGGCCGACGGCGGCGAGCAGATGTTCCGGGCTCTGAAATACCTGAAGCGGCCGGTGGTGATGGTGCGGTTTCCGGGCGAGAGCCACGAGCTGTCGCGGTCGGGGAAGCCGTCCCATCGCGTAGAACGCCTTCAACACATCGTGGCGTGGTTCGATAAATACCTGATGGGCCAGGACATTCACACATACGATCTGAAGTAGACGTCGAGATATTCGGAGCCATCGAATCCGGCATCGGCGCTCGGGCCTCGCTACCGTCCGCGTGGTCATGGCCGATGCCTCTCACTGGATCTAGAATCTTGCGAATCGGAACTTTCCCGGCACCATTCAAATCGTAAATCTCTGTCATGCCCGCGAGCCCCTCTGGGACTCTCCTCGCAAGTTGAATCCAACCGATGAATTTGCCGAGAAGCGCTGGCTGATGATCAACCTGGACTGGTTGGAGAACGGCAAATCGAAGAGCTCGCGACGCTACTTCGGAAGCTGCCGGACGCCAACACCATTTCGCCGAGGTCAAAGCTACCGCATCGA
>JAGWQP010000497.1 GCA_028876805.1 Acidobacteriota bacterium
CTGACCTTGCGCATGGCGTCCTCAACCGTGCTCCCCAGATCGCGCACCGGAACACTGTATTTGATCGCCACGTAGCGCGAACTCGCCTCCCGGTAGATTTCTGACGCTCCGTCGAGCACCTGGACTTTACACAGTTGTGCCAGAGAGACCCGCTCTCCGGAAGGTCCTACAATGCGAATATTCTCGATCGCCTGTTTATTTTCGCGGTACGGCTGCTGGTAGCGCACGACCAGATCGTACCGCTGCTCGCCTTGCAGGACCTGGCTGACGGCCTTTCCCCCAACGGCCGTCTCTACCGCATCCTGCACGTCGGCCACGTTGATGCCATGACGCGCCGTCTGGTCCAGGTCCACTGCAAACTCCAGGTTGGGCTGGCCGATCACGCGGAACAGGCCAAGGTTCGCGATCCCGTCCACGGTCCTCAGCACCTTCACGATCTGGTCGCCGGTCGATTCCAGCTTCTTGAGATCATCGCCGAACACCTTGATGGCTAGTTGTCCTTTGACACCGCTTACAGCCTCTTCCATGTTGTCGGCGATGGGCTGCGAGAAGTTCCACAGCGCTCCCGGAATTTTTTCTACCTGGTAGTCCATGGCCGCGATCAGCGCTTCCTTGTTCTGGTGAAAGATCGGCCGCCATTGTTCCTTCGGCTTGAGATCGATAAAGTACTCGGTATTGAAGAAGCCGGCCACGTCGGTGCCATCGTCCGGACGGCCCACCTGGCTGACCACCTGGGTCACTTCCGGGAAGGAGGCGAAGATGATGCGCGCCTGGTCCATGATGCGCGTGCCTTCCGTAGGACCCGTGCTGGGCGCCAGCGTCCCGCGCGCCCAGACTGCGCCTTCGTCCAGATGGGGCAAAAATTCCGAGCCGATGATGCCGCTGAACGCAAGGTATGCCGAGACTGCGAGGGCCCCTGCCGCTACCGCCAGCGTCACCGACCGGAACTGGATCGCCTGACGAAGCGCTTTGTGATACAGGTTCGTCATCAAGGTCATGCCGGGGTTGCGCCATTCGCGCACGTGCCGGCCGTACACAAAACTGGTAAACACGGGCGCGATCAACATGGAAAAAATTAGAGCACCCAGCAGCGCGAACGACACCGTCCAGGCCATTGGCTTGAACAGGCGTCCTTCCACCCGCTGCAGCGTGAAAATCGGCAGATACGCCGTGATGATAATGCCGATCGAATAAAACACCGGCCGCCGCACCTCGTGCGCCGCCTCCCGGATCCGGTCGAGCGGCGTGCCGGCGTACTCCTGATTCCCCCCCAGGTAGCGGACGATATTTTCCACCATCACCACCGCGCCTTCGACCACCATTCCGAAGTCCAGCGCGCCCAGCGATAGCAGGTTCGCCGGAATCTTGTTCAGACTGAGACAAATCGAAGCGAACAGCAGCGAGAACGGAATGGTCAATGCCACGACCAGGGCGCCACGCGCATTTCCCAGAAACAGGAACAGAATCAGCGCCACCAGGATGATACCTTCGGTGAGGTTGTGGAGAACCGTGTGCGTGGTGTAGTGCACCAAGTTGCTACGGTCGAGAAAGGGTACGATTTTCACGCCCGCCGGAAGAACGTGCTTGTTCAGGTAGGCCACCTTTTCGTGGATGGCGTCCAAGGTGGAATCCGAATCGGCGCCCTTGCGCAGCAGAACGATCCCTTCCACCACGTCGTCGTTGTCGAGAATCGTCCCGTCTGGCCGGTGCGTCGCCCTCCCGATGTGCCCGAGCCGGATCTTCGGCCCTTGCGTCACCGCTCCGATGTCCTCGACCCGGAGAGGAGTACCATTCTGCGTTTTCACCACGATGCGCTCGATGCCATGCACGTCGCGGATCAGCCCCAGCGCGCGCACGTTGATCTGCTGCAAACCGGCTTCCACGAAACTCCCGCCGGCGTTGACGTTGTTCTTGGCCAGCTGCTGCTCCACCTGGCTGATGCTCAGGTTGTAAGCCACCAGTTTGTCCGGGTCGATGCTGACTTGATACTCGCGCGTCGTTCCCCCGAAGCTCACCACGTCCACCACGTTCGGCACCGCTTTGAACTGCTTCTCCAGCGTCCAGTCCTGGAGCGATTTCAGCTCCATCACGTCATATCGGGGGTTGGTGCTGCGCAGCGTGTACCAGTAGATCTGCCCGACGGGGCTGAAATCGGACCCGATCTGAGGCTGTAAGCCGGGAGGCAGATTCACCTGGGAGAGCCGCTCCAAGACCTTTTGCCGGTTCCAGTCATTCGCCGACTCGTCGTCAAAAACCAGCATCAAGCTCGAAAGCCCGAACACCGAGAACGAACGCAGGTGGTCGAGGTGCGGAATCCCGTTCATCACGATCTCGACCGGAATCGTGACCTGTTGCTCGACCTCCTCGGCGACGTGTCCCGGCCACTGCGTGATGACCTGCACGTAGTTGTTGGCGACGTCGGGATAAGCCTCCACCGGGAGGTTATGAAATGAGATCGCACCCCAGACGAGGAGCAGCGCCGCGGCCACCACCACCAGAAAGCGGTTGTTCAGGGCATTATCGATGAAAGCTCGAATCATTCACGAATCGGTTGCGCGTTGGCGAACAAACCGCCGTAGGGAAGCTAATTACATATTTTATCGTTTGTCGGGCTACCTGCGCCCTGCCCAGGCGTTGCGCAGCGCCAGAACCGCGTTTAACCCTCCGAACGCGAAGGAATTCGAAAGCGCATATTCCACCTCCGCCGGGCGGGCCTGATTGGGGATCACGTCGAGATCGCACTCCGGGTCGAGCTCGGTGAAATTCGCGGTTGGTGGCAGAACCCCGTCGCGCAAGGCCAGTGCCGTCGCCAGACACTCGAGCGCCGCCGAGGCTCCCAGCGCGTGCCCGTGCATGCTCTTGGTGGAACTGACCGCCAGGCGGTCCGTGTGCGCGCCGAAAACCGCACGGATGGCCGCCGCTTCAGTCACGTCATTGGCGGGCGTGGCCGTGCCGTGGGCGTTGACATAGCCGATCTGCTCCGGAGCGATCGCCGCATCGCGCAATGCCGCGCGCATCGCGCGCGCCGCCCCCTCTGCCGAAGGCTGTGTGATGTGGTTCGCGTCGGCGGACATGCCAAACCCCACGATCTCCGCGTGAACCGCCGCCCCCCGCGCACGTGCCGCCTCGAGCGGCTCTAGCACAAACATGGCGGCACCTTCCCCCAGGATCATCCCGCGGCGGTCTCTCGAAAACGGCCGGCATGTCTCCGGAGATACGACGCGCATCGCTTCCCAGGCCTTTAAAATGCCGAAGCTGAACGGCGCTTCGCTGCCGCCCGTTATCGCCAGATCCGTCGAGCCTCCGCGGATCATCCAATACGCCTGCCCGATGGCATGAGCCGCCGAGGAGCAGGCCGTCGAAATCGTGTAGCTAGGCCCGGTGATGCCGAATTCCATCGAGATGTGGCTCGCTCCGGCATTGGCCATGGTCTTGGGAATGGTCAGCGGGTGCACCCGGTTGTGCCCGAGTTTGTAGACTTCGTGAAAGCCGACGTCCTCTGTGCTCTGGCCGCCTACGCACGAACCGGTGATGATGGCCGCGCGCTCCCGTAATTCCGGCGTCCACTCAACACCCGCGTAGGCCACTGCTTCGCGCGCCGCGATCACGGCGAACTGCGCGAACCGGTCTAGAAAATCCGCGCGCCGGTCCTCGAAATAAGGTTGATGGTGGTAACCGCGCACCTCGGCGCCGTTCTGGAATCGCAGTTGGGAACAATCGGCCGATTCGATCAGGCCGATGCCGGGTCGGCCCTGACAGAGCGAAGCCGCCACCTCCCGAACATTTCGGCCGAGCGCGCAAATCGCGCCCATGCCGGTGATAGCCACACGCCGCATCGCTACTGGCCGGCGGGCGAGCCGGCCGCCTTAGCCGCCACCAGCTTCTCCACCCCTTCGGCCATCTGGCGGATATTGCGCACGTTGCGTACTTCCTCGTCGGGGATCGAAATGTCGAATTCGTTCTCCAAGGCGAACAGAATCTCGACCGCGTCCATGGAATCGATCCCCAACTGCTGGAGCTCGCTCTCGATGGTCACCTGCTCGATTGGAATCCGTTTTGAAGTGGCGATCGTTTTCAGGACGCGCTGTGTCAATTCGTCGGACATATAAGTCGGCCTATCGTTTCGAATCTGTAGCCCTGGTCGAGGAGCAAGGGAACCAGGCGCCGGACGGCTTCTACGGTCTCGCCGATATCCGGATTGACCCAAAGCTCCCGGGCATCGTGAAGGCACACAATCGCGCCGTTCGTTACGCCGCCGGCCACGCGCTTCACGATCGCGTCAGCCTTCAGACTCCAATCATAGCCGATTACGGTCCACATCACGCCCATCAGCCGCAGCCGCCGCTGTGCCGCGCCCACCCCGAACCACCGCACTCCATACGGGGCCCGAAACCACTTGGGCCGAACGCCGGTGCGGTCTTCGATGATTTCCTGCGCGTGCCGCAGCTCTCGCCCAATGAACCCGGCGCTACGGAGCGAAAACATGGGATGCGAGTAGCTATGGTTGCCAATCGCGTGGCCAGCCGCGCCCACCGCCCGCGCCACTTCGGGCAGCCGCTCCACGTTGGCGCCGATCTGGAAGAAGGTGGCGGGGATTTTGTATGCCGCCAGGATCTCCAGAATCCGGGGCGTGTCTTCGCTAGGACCGTCGTCAAAGGTTAGTGCCACCGCCCGCCGGTCGCGCGGCCCCCGCCACACTGACGGTCCGAACACCCCGGCCGAACGCCCCCGCACTGCCCAGGCCAGCAACCCCGAGGCGGCGCACACCCCGGACGCCACCGCGACAGACCCCGGCCAGTACTCCTGCGGCACAGCCATAAAAACCCTATTCTATAATCGCAAGGCGCCCCTTGCGGACGTATTCGATCCTTGCCCGCCCTTCGGCGTGATTGGCGTTCACGCCCCGGTGTCTGAAAAATCGTCTTTCGAGTGAATCTGAGTGAGCCTGATGAACTGGATTGGACTAGCGACGGACGGCTCGATTGCGAGTTCGGCGGCCACCGTTTTACGGCCTCCCTCAACTGTGACTCGCGTTGGGCGGCTGGCGAGAGTGACCCATCTCTAGCATTCAGAACTGAATGTCGCCTCCTTTAGGGGACGGCCGGGCCTCTCCCGTTGTGCTTCGGAGGTCGGCCGACCGAGCACGGGTTGCGAGCGGCCGCGGCCCGCCGCGCTCGCCCTGATACACTCGGTAGCTGTGGCCCTTCGCATCATCGTCTCCCGGCATTCGGTTTTCTACAGCCCGCTGATCTCCACGCTCGCCGCCGGTTTTCTCGAAAAGCAAAACCTTTCAGCCGAGTACGGCGTGTTGCAAAAAGGCCAACGCTCCAGCATTCTGATTCACCAAGGCGCAGCCGATATCATGCAATCCGCCGTGGCCTCCAATTGGAAACCCAGGGAGGCCGGCGAATCTCCCCTGCCCGTGCATTTCGCCCAGATCAACCAGCGCGACGGGTTCTTCCTGGTCGCCCGCAGGCCCGACTCCGCCTTCGTCTGGACCAAGCTCGAAGGTCGGACGCTGATGGCCGACCACGGGCTGCAGCCCATCACCATGCTGAAGTATGCGGCGAAGTCGAACGGTGTCGATTGGAAAACCGTCCGACTCATCGATGCCGGTACGCCCGAGGAGATGCAGAGCGCCTTCCGCGCCGGTAATGTGGATTACATTCACCTCCAGGCGCCCGCTTCGCACCAACTCGAGGCCGAAGGCGCTGGCTCCATCGTGGCTTCGGTCGGTGAATCCATGCCGCCAGTTGCATTCAGCAGCCTGTGCTGCTCGCGCGACTTTCTGCGCACCGACGCCTGCACCAGGTTTCTCGAAGCCTTTCGCCAGGCGCGCGAATGGGTGCGGAGCGCTCCCGCTGAAGAAATCGCCCAAAAGCAAGCCTCCTACTTTCCAGACATCCCCGGCCGAGTGCTTGCCGCCGCCATCACGCGCTACCAGACGGTGGGCAACTGGCAGGGTGGCGTGGCTATCCCCCGGGATCTGTACGAACAGGCTCTCAACGTGTTCGAATCGGCCGGCGAAATCCGCACCCGGCATCCTTACGAGGAAGTCTGCGCCACTCCTCCGGCCGTCCCATCGGTCTCGTGATAGCTTGAGTGGATGACCTGGTTCGTGTGGGCGCTGCTGTCCGCGTTGTTCGCGGCCGTAACTGCAATTCTGGCGAAACTCGGCGTGGAGGGCGTCGACGCCAATCTGGCCACGGCCGTGCGGACCTCGGTCGTCGTTGGCTTCACCTGGCTGCTCGCCTGGTTCACGCGCCAGCCGAATGCCTTCCACTTGTTCTCTGGCAAAACCTGGCTCTATCTTGGCCTCTCCGGCATCTCTACCGGCCTGTCATGGCTGTGCTACTTCCACGCGCTCTCCGTGGGTCCGGCCTCCCGGGTCGCGCCCGTCGACAAGTTGAGCGTCGCGCTGGTGATCGTGTTCGGCGCCCTCTTCTTGGGAGAAGGCCTCACCTGGGGCAAGGGTGTGGGCGGCCTGTTTATCGTGGCCGGAGCGATTGCGATCGCACTCGGTTGAGGACCGGCCTTGCAAGCCGTTCTAGCGGGTTAGATAATGAATTCCATGCGTCCGACCCGCCGGTTTCTGCTTCGCCAGAGCGCCGGTGCGCTGCTGGCTCCCTGGATGAGCTCGCTGCGGGCCCAGCCGACCCCACCGGCTCCCGACCCGATTTATGTGTGTCCCATGGATCCGGATGTCCGGGGCACCAAACCCGGCGTGTGTTCCCGCTGCGGCATGAAGCTGGTCGCCGGCCTCCCCGATCCGGTCGAGTATCACGTAGATCTGACAGTCACGCCGCGCCGGCTCGAAGTCGGCCAGAAGGCACGCATTAACCTCAGCGTTCACGATCCCTGGAAGGACCGCCCGGTCACCAACTATCAGGTCGTCCACGAAAAGCTCTTCCACATGTTCGCGGTCTCCCAAGACCTGCAGTTCTTCGTGCACGATCACCCCATCGGTCCGGACCAAAACGGGAATTTCTATTACGACATCGTGTTTCCCAAGCCGGGTATGTATCGCGTGCTCGGCGATTTTTATCCCGATGGCGCCACGCCGCAACTGATCGCGGAGACCGTCATCGTCCCCGGCAAGCCACCGGCATCTCCGATCATTCCGCGCGACTACTCGACCAAGGACACCGAAAATATGCGCGTGGAGGCGAAGACGGATCCCGAGCAACCCTTCGCCGGCGAAAAGACCCTGGTCTACTTCACCGTCGGTCCGGTGGATGGATTTGAGAAATATCTGGGCGCATGGGCGCACATGCTGGCCGCCAGCGACGATCTGATTGACATGATCCACACCCATCCCTTGATCGCCGACGGAGGCCCGCAGGTGGAGTTCAGCCTGGTCTTTCCGCGCGCGCGGACCTATCGCATCTGGGTCCAGTTTCAGCGCAAGGGTGTGGTCAACACCGCTCACTTTGATGTTCCGGTGAAGGACTTGGGGGCGTAGCTGCTAGCGACGGGGGGCGGCACAGCGAAGTCTGAGATTTCCGGAAGATATGCTGACTTGGCGCGCTGGTTGACGAGACTCGGCCGCCTAGCCGGCAGGCGATCGAAAGGGCGCTCGCAATGAACCGCAGGAACCGGACTCAGCCGAACAGCTCGGCATCCGCCTGCGGACGCGCAATATCGCTTGAAGGACACGCCTCCCAAAGGGAAAGGTCAGAGTCGGGTGCTGGCCCTCAGGCGATTCAGCTGCCCGGCCAGGTCTTTGACTGAGCTTGAAGGAAGGCGCCGAGACTGGGGGTCGCAGAAATTCAAAGTGTACATCGGCCCGCCCGGGCGCGCCGACCTTCGCCGTATCGACGTGAAGTAGCCGACCAAATCAGCAGAAACGAAAGGAACTCTTTGTCTCGCTGGCGCCTTCACGCGCCGTTAGAATAGTGCGAGTGCTGCCTCCATTTCGTTCGTACGTGCTGGTTTCCCGCCAGCAGATAGCTGAAAACTACCGCAACGTGCGCCAGGTGGTGGGCGCCGATGTCCAAGTGATGTGCGTGGTCAAGGCTGACGCTTACGGCCACGGCGCGCTAGAGGTGGCTCGCGTGCTGGTGGGTGAAGGCGCGGGTTGGCTGGCGGTGAGCTCGGTCGACGAAGGTGTCCAGCTCCGCTGCGGCGACATCCTCGAGGCGCGCATCCTGGTCATGGGGGGCTTTTTGCCGGATGAAGGTGAGGCGCTGGTCAAGCACAGCCTCACTCCCGTTATTCATTCGCTCGAGCAATTGCGGCAATTAGACCGGCTCGCCAGCGCGACGGGTCGGTCGCTCCCGTTTCATCTGAAGATCGATTCAGGCATGAGCCGTCTCGGAACGCGGGCGGGCGCCCGCGAGATCGCAGCTGCTCTGGGCGCGGTGCGCCATCTGGCGCTCGACGGGTTGATGACGCACTTCGCCTCAGCGGCCGACTACACGACCACGCAAACCGCTGACCAGCTCGCATATTTTCACTCGATCTACGCCGAGCTGCGCCAGGCGGGGCACGAAGCGAAATGGCTGCACACCTCGAGCACCAACGCCATCGGCTACGGCCGTTCGGCCGGCTGGCACAACATGGTCCGCGCCGGCCACGCCCTCTACGGCTACGTCTCGCCGGCCCGCGGCGAGGCCCCGCGCCAGTTGCTGGACGTCCGCCCGGCGCTGACTTGGAAGGCGAAGCTGCTGGCCGTGAAGGAAATCCCGGAAGGCGCTCTGGTCGGCTACGGCGGATCGTTTCGCGCCCCGCGGCCGATGCGCATCGGCGTCCTCGGGGCCGGTTATGCGGACGGCATCTTTCACCGGCTCTCGAACCGCGGAAAAGTCATCGCCGACGGCAAGCTCACTTCGATCCTGGGAACCGTTTCGATGGATCTGACCACCATTGATCTCAGCCACACCGCCCGATTGGGCCCGGGGGACGCGGCTACGCTTCTGGGCGTGGAGGGCGAGGCCCGCCTGGACGCGCAGCAGATTGCCCGCGTGGCCGGCACCATCTCTTACAATATCCTCTGTGGAATCAGCGCCCGCGTGCGCCGTGTCTACGTTTGACCGCCCGGCCAGCCGCCTCTAGACGGCCTCTCCCCCCCCCAGAAGGGCTTGAATCAGTGATTTTTAGTACAAAGGCCCGAAACCTGCTTAGGGCCGGCATCGAAAGAGGCCCGGGAGGAGGAAGCTCGGATGATATCATAGAGAGCAGATGAGCTTGCTGTCGCCTCGACTGCAATTAAAGGTTGCGCAGAAGCAGATTCTGACTCCGGGTCTCGTCCAAATGGTGACGGTGCTCCAGCTGAACCGGTTGGAGCTAAAGGAGATGATCACCCAGGAGATCGTCAAGAATCCGGTCCTCGAAGAGTCCACCGAAGAGGCCGGTGAAGAGATCACGGCGGAGGAACTGTTACCCATGCTGGAGCCGGAGCGGGTGGCCGATCCCGCCGACCAGCAAATTTTGGAAGCTGCCGTGCTCAACGAAGCGAACCCGGTCAATGGGACGGCGGCCGAAACAGCCATCAACGGCAGCGTGCTGCCTGACGCCGAGGAGACGACCGCCGCCGTCGCCGCGGCCGAAGCGGCGCCCCCGGATCCGCTCGCGGAACCCCCGGCCACCACCGACCCCTTCGACGAAATTGACTTCGGCTCGTTTTTCGACGATTACCTGGACCCAGGGTACAAGACCCCGGCTTCGGAATCGGTCGACAAGCCGTCGTTTGAAACCTTTCTGTCTGCCCCGGTGACCTTAGGCGACCACCTGCGGTCGCAGCTGAGTGTCAGCCTGATCTCCGACACGATTCGCAACGCGGCCGAATCGATCATCGGCAACCTGGACGAAGACGGCTATGTCTCGGCTTCGCTCGAAGAGATCGCCGCCGCTGGCGAGCACAAGCCGGAAGACGTTCGGGAAGCCCTGCGGGTGGTGCAGTCGCTCGACCCGGCGGGCGTCGGCGCCACGAACCTGCAGGAATGCCTCCTGCTTCAGATCGAAAGCATGAACGGGAAGGACGGCGTGGCCTGGCAGATCGTTTCCAATCACCTGCGGCTGCTCGAGACGCGCCAGTAC